>JAEXXW010000370.1 GCA_023405565.1 Pseudomonadota bacterium | reverse complement strand
GCCAAGACAATAAACGGGTTCAAAGGTTATGCGCCCGTCGGCCGTCGTATCGCCCAGCGACACCCCAAGCTTCGTTTCGGCGCGCGCGATCAGCGCATCGCACCCCATCGACTGACAGGCCTCGGCGCGGCAGACCTTCAGCACATGCCTACCGGCAAGCTCCCGCCGGAAGTCATGATAAAAGGTGATGACGCCATGCACTTCGGCGCGCGATAGATTGAGTTTATCGGCAATCAGCGGTGCGGCATCTTCAGGAACGCAGCCGAACGTCTCCTGAAACGCGTGCAGGATCGGCAGCATCGGGCCGTCGCGATCCTTGAATTCAGCAATGATTGTCGAAGCGCGATCGACATTCCAAGGTTCGAATACCGGCACTGCTTCCGCTCTTTCTGCATATCAGAATGCTGCAAAACTAGCCGAAAGACGTGCTCAATCAATGCCGTGGGCACAATAGATCGATTGGGAAACGCAATTGGAAAACCATAGTCATAGACTATCGATTTATTGCGGAACCAAATTTAGCGTGGCCTCTCCATCGAGAAGATCGAGACTCCAACACTCAATGGATTGAGGCGTGCCGCATTATCCGAATCCGATCGTTCATGCTGCCGTCTGATGCATCTCGCCATGTTGCGGCCGACGTCCCTCATGTTGAGAAATCCGGAAATAGGCCACCTGCTCGTTCATCGCGACCTGCTGTTCCTCCAGGGTCTTGGCTGTCGCCGCGTTCTCCTCGACCAGCGCCGAGTTCCGCTGCGTCACCTCATCCATTTGAGTCAGCGCGAGATTGACCTGATCGATTCCCCTGGCCTGTTCCGAGCTGGACATAGCAATATCGGCTACAATGCGCGCCACATTCTCGATTGCACCAACAATCTCGTTCAGCGAATGGCCGGCGCGGTTGACGAGATCGACGCCGTCGCGCACCTGCCCCGACGATTTGCCGATCAAGGCCTGAATATCCTTGGCCGCCTGCGACGAACGCTGGGCGAGGCTGCGCACCTCGGACGCGACCACCGCAAAACCGCGACCGGCCTCACCCGCACGCGCGGCTTCCACGGCCGCGTTTAGCGCCAGCAGATTGGTCTGCCGGGCGATCTCATCGATCACCAGAATGATCTCCGACATCTGACCAGACGATTGCTCGATGCGCGCCATCGCGTTGACGGCCTCCATGACGACTGTGCCACCTCGGCTCGCGATACCTTGCGTTTGCTGAACCAGCGTATTCGCATGCTGGGCGTTGTCGGCATTCTTGCGCACCGTTGCCGAGATTTCCTCCATCGACGCCGATGTTTCTTCGAGACTTGCGGCCTGCTCCTCCGTCCGCTGAGAGAGGTCCGTGGTGCTTGTCGAAATCTCCGAAGCGGCATTCGACACTTCCGTGCTCGACATCGCGATACTTCGGATCGTGCCCTGCAAATGCGCAATTGCCGAATTGAAATCGTCGCGGATTTTCAGGTATTCCGACGCCCATTCCTCGTTGACGCGATAGGTCAGATCGCCCTTCGCGAGCCGTTCAAGGCCGGTGCCCAGACCGTCGACCACCGTTTGCACCTGGCGCGCGGCCTCCTCCTTTGCGGCTTCGTTCCGCGCGCGCTCCTGCTCCGCCATCCGGCGTTGCTCGATGGCACGCGCCTCGGCGTCCTGCAGAGCCAGCGCATTATCCTTGAAAACCTGCACGGCCTTGGCCATGGCGCCGACTTCGTCATCGCGCTTCTGACCATCCACCTCGACCGTCAAATCGCCGCCGGCGAGACGGCCCATGACCAGCACCAGTTTCTTCAACGGACGGATCACGCTTCGCCCCGTGAACAGAACGCCGCAGACCGCCGAGAGCGCAGCGATGATGCCAAGCACGCTCATCATCAGCGTCATGCGGTTGATACCGGCCGACAATGCCTCATTAATGCGTTCTGTGCGCTTCTGATAAAGCTGGGCCAGCGCCTCGAGGTCCTTGTTCAAAGCCGACCGCACGCTGCGATTGGCTTCATTGTCCCCCCACTCGCGCCCAGCAGCGGGGCTGACCTCAACACCGAGCCTGACAAGTTCGCGACGGAAATTCTGAAACTGGGCAACGCGTTGCGAAAATGTCTGAAATGCCTCCGCATCGTCGGCCTGCACAACAGCCTTCCACGCATCGACGACTTTCGTGATCTGGGCATTGAAAGCGAGCAAGTTATCGCCGAAGCGTTTTGCAGCGCCCTTGTCCGCAGCCATGTAAATGCCGCGCGACTCCATCACCACCGCATAGATCAGGCTGTTGACGCGTTCGACGTTCTGGGCGCCGGCAAATGACAATTCCAGCTCTTGCGAGAGCACCGCATTCTGACGCGAATTGTACACCGCATAACCAGCAAGGATCAGGGTCAAGAGTCCAAGCAGGGAAAACAGGGCGTAGAGCTTGGCGGAAATCGAGATACTTCTGGTTTGCATGTTCAGCCTCTAAAAACGAGTGGCAATTGCGGCCATTCGCGGCCCGCCCACCTTTTTTCAGCTTGGGCATTGTTCTCGAGACAAACGATGGGCGAGATTTTACAAAATCAATTAGTAAAATGTTAATGGCCGAGCTGACCATTGGTCGCAGCCACGATCGGGCACCGATGCTCACATCAAAGAAAAAGGCCCGGCGCAGACAAGCTGCACCGGGCCCAAAAAGCGCTGAAAATCAGAGGTTTTACTGGCCCCAAACCTCTTTGGCGATCTCGACGACTTCGCGCATCTTCGCCCATTGCTGATCTTCGGTCAGCACGTTGCCTTCCTCGGTGGAAGCGAAACCGCATTGCGGCGACAGGCAGAACTGCTCGACCGGCGCGAATTTGCTCGCCTCCTCGATGCGGCGCTTCACATCGTCCTTCTTTTCCAGGGTACCGCTCTTTGAGGTGATCAGGCCAAGCACGACCTGCTTATGGCCTTTCGGCAGGAACCGCAGCGGTTCGAAACCACCGGCGCGCTCGGTGTCGTATTCAAGGAAGTAACCGTCGTAATTGCATTTGCTGAGCAACGCATCGTCAACCGGCTCGTATCCACCCTCCGAAATCCAGGTGGAGCGGAAATTGCCACGGCAGACATGTGTGGTGATGACCATGTCGGCCGGCTTGTCTTTCAGCGCCAGGTTGATCATGGCGGTGTATTTTTCCTGCAGACCAGCCGGATCGTCGCCGCGATCCTTCGCCTTCTGCAATTCCGCCGGCGAGCAAAGATAAGCCCACACCGTATCGTCGAACTGCAGATAGCGGCAGCCCGCGGCGTAGAACTCCTTCACCGCCTTCGCATAGGCCTTTCCGGTGTCTTCAAAGAAACCATCCATATCCGGATAGACC
>JAEXXW010000240.1 GCA_023405565.1 Pseudomonadota bacterium | reverse complement strand
GCCTAGGACAAAGCGCTTCAGTGCGGCCACCACCACCAGCGCCAGCACGATCAGCGGGAAGGCGAGCAGGATATCCATCAGGCGCTGGATGATGTTGTCGATTCGTCCGCCGAAATAGGCCGAGGCGACGCCGAGCATCGCGCCCAGCGTCGAGCCGATGAAGGACGAGAAAAAGCCGATCACCAATGCCGTGCGTGCGCCATAGATGAGACGCGAGCAGATATCGCGGCCGAAGGCGTCGGTGCCGCACCAATGCTCCCATGAGGGCGGCGCAAGGATCGAGGCGAAGTCGATCGCCAGCGGATCATAGGGCGCCACCCATTCGCAGAAGATGCCGGCCAGCATCATCGCCAGGATGATGACAAAACTGACTGCACCGAGCGGCTGCTGATAGATGAACTCGATGATCGCGCCGCGCGGCTTGCGCACCTTTGGCGTGGCGACGGCTGGAATATCCGTGGGTGAAACTGCGGTCATCTCAGATCACCCGTAGCGGATGCGCGGATCGAATACCGCGTAAAGCAGGTCGATCGCGAGGTTGACGAAGACGTAAAACGCCGCGATCAGCATCACCATGCCCTGGATCAGCGTGAAATCGTTGCGTGCGATGCTCTGTACGAAGAGCTGGCCGATGCCGTTCAGGTTGAACACCTGCTCGGTGACGACAAGACCGCCGATCAGGAAGGTGAATTCAAGACCGATCACGGTGATCGCCGGCAGCAGCGCATTGCGCAGGGCGTGGCGCGAGATCACCAGCTTTTCATAGACGCCCTTGGCCCGCGCGGTGCGGATATAATCCTCGTTCAGGACCTCGAGCAGCGACGAGCGGATCATGCGGGCGACGACGGCGCAATAGCGATAGCCGACGGCGAGGGCCGGCCAGATCAGTTGTGTTAGGTTGGCGACAGGATCGACATAGATCGGCGTGAAGGTGATCGGCGGCAGCCAGTTGAAGAAGGACAACAGGGCCAGCATGATCAGCATGCCGAACCAGAAGGACGGAATCGACAGCCCGCCGATGGTGACGATGCGAACAAGATAATCGATCCATGTGTCGCGATAGAGCGCCGCCAACGTGCCGAGTGGTATGGCGATCAAGACCGCAATGATCGTTGCCATGATCGCGACCTGGAACGACAGTTCGAAGCGCAGGCGGATTTCTTCGGTCACCGGCCGCTCGGTCCACATCGAATTGCCGAAATTCAGCGTGACGACGCCGACCATCCAGTCGGCGAATTGCGTCGCCAGCGGTTTGTCCAGGCCCATCCGTGCGCGTTCGGCATCGATGGTTTGTTGCGAGACATTGCCGCCGTCCCCGCGCAGCTTGATCTCGACCACGTCGCCGGGAACGATGCGCAGCATGAAGAAGACCAGCACCGCGACGCCGAGCAGTGTCGGGATCGTCAGCAGCACGCGATTGATGGTGTAGCGGAGCATAAGGGGCTCTCTCGTTTCCCTCCCCCCTTGTGGGGGAGGGTCAGGGAGGGGGGTGGTTTGATCGGCCGAGGCATTGCCTCCCGCAATGACCCCCACCCCCGACCCCTCCCCACAAGGGGGGAGGGGAGTTTGCTCATCACTGCTGCAACCACACCTCGGCCAGATCCTGACCGAGATTGTGGCTGGGCGACATCTTCCAGCCCATCACCGTCTTGTGCGTCGGCACGATGCGGTGCCACCACAATAGCGGCTGCTGATAACCTTGCTCGAACAGGCGTTTCTCGAACGCCTGGATCAGCGCCTTGCGTTTCTCCGGATCGCGTTCGCGCATGTGGTCGTCATAGAGCTTGTCGAGTTCGGGGTCTTTCGAGCGCGACAGGTTTTGTGGCGAGCGCGTCACGGACAGGAACTTTGCCAGCGCGAGGCTGGAATCGTCCATGAACAGGTTGGAGAAGTCGATAGCGACGTCGAACTGTCCCGACGACATGGTGGCGAGATATTTGCCGGTGTCGGACTGCACGTGTTCGACGTCGACGCCGATCTGGCGCCATTGGTCGACGAGGAAGATGCCAGCCGGTGTGTAAGGCATCGCGAGATTGCGATTCCACAATTGCAGCTTCAGGTTCGGCACCCCGGCTTCTGCGAGCAGCTTCTTGGCTTCCTCGCGGGACTTCTTGATGTCCTTGGCGAAGCCGGGAAGTTTCACCAGCTCGGCCTCCGGCGTCGCCATCGGTGAGCCGGGACGAACGACGCCGCCGACCGACCGCAGTGTCGAAATGCGTGAGAGGCCCTGGCTGCCGCCCCAGCGGTCGATCGCCATCAGCAATGCGCGGCGTACGCGGACATCGTCGAACGGCTTCCTCTCGGTGTTGAAGACAACGAGGAGGTTCAGCGTCCAGCTCGATTCCTCGATGCGGATCTTGTCACCCATTGCCGACACAAGACGGTCGCGCTCTGCCGGCGAGATGCCGCGGAATTCGCCCATCACCTGTCCGCCCTGGACAGCGTTGAGCATCGCGGCGGCCTGCAGCGTGAAGATGCCGCGGAAGCCATCGAGATAAGGCAGCCCCTTCTTGAAATAATCAGGGTTCTTCTTGCCGGCGACATGACTGCCTTTGATGTGTTCGCCGAAGATGAACGGGCCGGTGCCGTTGATCTTGGTGCGCGGCGCGGCCGGATCGGCGGCGAGATCCTTGGCCGCATAGATCACGTTCCAGGGCGAGGCGAAATGTTCGAGCATCGCCGCGTTCACGTTCTTCATCTTGAAGACGATAGTGAGCGGATCGGGCGTCTCGATCGTGCCGATGTCGCTGAAGGTCGCTTTGCGGGTCGAGACGACACCCTCCGGCGGATTGCGGAGGCGGTCGTAGGTCGCCTTGATGTCGGCCGACGTCAGCGGTGTGCCGTCGTGGAATTTCACATTCGGCTGCAGCTTGAATGTGTAAGTCATGAGGTCGGGCGCGACCTCCCATGACTGGGCAAGATCGCCTTCGACCTCCGGGAATTTGTCGAGGTTGAAGCGCAGCAGGGTCGAATAGAACGGTGCCGCGAAATGCAGCGTCGCATAGGTATCGCTGCCATGCGGGTCGTAATGCGGCGCTTCGGCACTGATGGCGAAATTCAGCGTGCCGCCTTGCTTCGGCGTTTGCGCAGTCGCGGCGTGGCCCGCGAATGCGAGGGACGCGACAGCTGCGACCCATAAGCCCACTTTCCTCAGCATCCTCGTTCTCCCTTGAATGTGTTTTTTTGTCGTTGCGGTTTCTTTTGACGCCCCGCTTAACCTTGACCTCCGTTCAGACCTTGATGCATGCCGCGAAATGACCCGGCCGCTTTTCTTCCAGTGGCGGGATCACCTTGCGG
>JAEXXW010000331.1 GCA_023405565.1 Pseudomonadota bacterium | reverse complement strand
CCCATCGATCGCGCGCCTCCAAGGTCGTGTTCCGGTTCACCTCAGGCAGATGAATCCGGCTTTCGGCACAGGAATATCTTTTCGCCGCGTGATAGCCCATAGCGCGAAACGAAGGGTTCGACCGCCGTGAATTCTTCCACCACGAAACCAGGCAGTGCCAGGCGCTGGCGTGCATCATTGCCGAAGAAGCGGACATGGTCATGCTGGCCGAAATGGAGGAGTTGCTGTTCCGGACCGGAATGCTCCTTGTTCTCATATGTCGTCTGCCATCCCTCGACGATCGGGAACATTGCGATCAGAAGACCGTTTGGCTTCGTGACACGGAACAATTCCGATATGGCGGCTCGGTCGTCGACATGTTCAAGGACATGCAGACAGATCACGACGTCGAAGGAATTATCTTCGATCGTCAGCGATTCGATGTTTTCTTTTCGGTCAACGCCTTCGGCAAACAGGTCGGCGGTAACATAGGATTTTGGTGTGCGCTGCTGCACCATTTTTTTGATGGCCTGTTCGGGCGCGAAATGGAGAACCGATTTATCCGCGAAGAAATTGTGTTTTTGATCCGCAATGTGAAGGAGACGATGACGCTCCAGGGAGCCGCATTGCGGACAATAGATGTCGCAAACATAAGGATAGCCGTAACCGAGGAATTTTCCATGGTAATTGCAGAGGGGGCAGTCTCTCGGGAACTTGCCAAAGGCATATCTTACCGATCGCGACAGGAACTTCAGCGAGCGAATATACGTCCGCAGCATCAATGTACTCCGATGTCGATGGTGAAATCTTCAAGAGACGTAATCTTCAATCAACATTGAAGAGCTGCATGGCGAAAGTACGTCAAAGATCAGCAGATAAAATGACAGCGGTGCAAAGGTAATTTCGGATAGCGATGCGAAAGTATTTCGCGAGACATCAAGCCGTCGAACTTTCTGAATAGAAATGCTTTCAATGACTATTCTTGCGATGGAGATGGTAATCATTGCTGTCCGGATTACGAGAAATGCGCATCTTGCAGGGCGTGAAGGTTCTTCAGGTGCTTCGGAATATGGTGCGCCTGTCGGTTTTGTCCGGCACGCTTGTTGTGTTTGCTGCAAGCAGCGCCAATGCATTTGAGATGCGCAGAGGAATCAATGTGGCCCAGTGGTTCACATGGCCACGCTATGAGCCAGCACCCGGCACCGGCATTTTATGGCCGCCGTATAAAGAGACGCCAAAGCCTCCAGATCCGAGCGAGCTGAGGCGTCTGAAAGAGGCCGGCTTTGATACGGTGCGCCTTCCGGTCGATCCGGCTCCGTTCATCGTTTTTGAAGGAGAGCGTCGGGAAATGGTTTATCGGCGATTGTCCGAAGCGGTCGAGCGCATTCGAGCGGCTGGAATGAATGTGATTGTCGATCTTCACCCCAATAGCCGGCATCCTGTCTGGGGCCAGCATGCAATGGTGAAAGGTGTCGGCACACCGGCCTTCGACAAGTTTGCCGATCTGGTTGAGGACATGGCGCGGCGCTTCGGACCGAAGCATCATCAGATGGCCCTTGAGCTCATCAATGAGCCGCGGCTGAAATGCAAGGGCGAGGAGCAGCAGCAATGGGAGACACTGGCAAAGATATTGATTGATCGCGCGAGGAAGGGATCTCCCGACCTGACATTGGTCGTAACCGGAGCCTGCGTCTCGTCATTCGAGGGCTTGCTGGCGCTTGACCCGCGTAAATTCGCGGACAAGAAAATCATCTACACATTTCATTTCTACGACCCGTTCAGTTTCACCCATCAGGGGGCGCAATTCATCCCGTGGCCGGACAAGTATCTGGATGAGGTGCCTTGGCCCGCGAGCCAGAGGCCGATGGAGCAGCCGCTGGAAAAAACGCTGCGGCGTGTGGCTGAAGCCAGGATCGACACATTGGATCGCGAAAAGGCATCGATCGGTGCGCAGGCAAACCTGAAAAAATTCTATGCCAGCAAAGCGGATCGCGATTTCATCCGTGATCGCTTCGTGCGCGTCTCTGCATGGGCCAAGGAGAAGGGCGTCGACCCGTCACGGATTCTCATTGGAGAGTTTGGCGTGCTCAAGAAACGCCCCGGACTTGCAGGCGCACTCTGCGGTGACCGGGATCGATGGTTGCAGGATGTCCGCATGACTGCCGAGGAATTCGGATTCATCTGGGCTTATTTCAACTACGACGGTCCCTTCGCGCTGATTGTCGATGACAGGCAGCGGCAACTTGATTCGTCGATCCTTGCTGCGCTCGGCATGGGGAAAGAACAGGGGACATGTCGCGACTGAACCTGGTGGGGAGCTCAGGTGTTGCAGCCTCAGCTCTTGGCCATTGCGCTTCGTCCGGGTGGTGAGATAGTAACACCTCGCCAGATCGAGTGAGGGCGAGTGGACAATGAAACTGCCGCTGACAGGCGGCTGCCAGTGCGGGCAGCTTCGTTACGAGGTCCGGGCCGAGCCGCTTTCGGTCTATCTGTGTCACTGCACCGAATGCCAGAAGCAATCGTCCAGTGCTTTCGGTATGTCGGTGCTGATCGCGCGCGAGTCATTCGTTTATACGTCCGGGACGCCGCGCCAATGGGACCGGACTGCGGATAGCGGCCGGGTGATCGCCGCCGATTTTTGTGAAGTCTGCGGCGTTCGCCCCGTGCATCATCCGCGCGCGAATGACAAGGTTTCCGTCCTGAAGCCGGGAACGCTCGACGATACGAGCTGGCTCCATCCGGTTGGCCATATCTGGACCGGGAGTGCGCAGCCCTGGGTACCGATCCCGAAGGACAGCATCATTCATGAAGGCCATCCGCCCGATCTCGCGCCATTGATTGAGGCGTGGCAGCACCATCGGAAGACGATCTAGTCAGCGAGGGAGTTCGTTCTGGACGAGGGCCAACGCTCGAACCGGGCTGCCGCTGCCATTCAGGATTTTCAGTGGTGCCGCGATGATGATGGCGCCAGTCGGCGGCAGCAGATCGAGATTGCAGAGGCACTGCAATCCAAGGCGGCCATTGCCGTGCATAATCGAATGGCACGGATAGGGCGGGCGGAAATTTGCCGCTTGTCCGGCATCGGTGCCGATCGTTTCCGAGCCGAAGCCGATCACATGCCGCTCATGCACCAGAAATTCGACGGCTGAAACATCCGGCCCCGGAGAGTGCTGTCCTGCTGCGTCGAAATTCTGGTAGGCGACCGGATCCGTGCGCTTGGACCAATCTGTCCGCATCAAGAGCCAGGAGCCTGCAGGAATGCGCCCGTGCTCATTTTCCCAGAGCTTTAGGCGATCGGCCGTCAGAAGAAAATCCGCGTCCTGCTTGGCGTCGGCCGCGCAATCGATGACGCAGGCTGGCGCGATGAACGTCTTTGAGGGCAGGGAATCCAGAGCGTTGTTCGGAAGGTCGCGCCCGGTGATCCAGTGGATCGGCGCGTCGAAATGCGTGCCGGTATGTTCTCCGAAGGTAATGTTGTTCCAGTACCATCCGGGACCGCGATCGTCGTAGCGAGAAATCTCTTCCATCCGGAATGGCGCGCATTGGTCGAATTCCGGCGGCAGCACGATCTGCGGGAAGCGCGGCGACAGCGTTTGCGTCAGATCGACAATGCGAATGCGCTGCGTCGCCAGCGCCTTGGTAATCTCAAGGAGGATATCGGACGGCGTCTCGGTCGCGCTCATTGATCCCACATCTCGCGCTCGAGCGCCTTGGCATTCTGCCGCCATTTGTTGAACAGATCCTGCGCCACATCGCCGGGATAGATATCCTCGACACCATCCTGAAGCGCCTTCACGATGGCCTTTGCCAGTGCGGCGGGTGCGACCTTTGGCGGCGGTACAAGC
>JAEXXW010000329.1 GCA_023405565.1 Pseudomonadota bacterium | reverse complement strand
TCAGTTGGGTGAGAATTGTCGGGAATCGGGCTTGCATTTCCGGACATGGCCCAACCAACGCCCGAGGCCAGATTGAAGGTCCGTTTGGAAAGGTCGGTCGTGAAGTGACACCCGAGCAGGCCAATACAGCAGCGCGGCTGACGGCCTTGGCCATGCTGAGCAGCTTGCATCAGGAGCTTGGCGGTTTGGACCGTATCAAATCGTGGGTGCGTGTATTTGGAATGGTGAATTGCGCGCCAGGCTTTCGGGCGACACCCGGTGTGATCAACGGATTTTCCGATCTGATTTTGAGCGTTTTTGGTCCGGAACGGGGGCAGCATTCCCGCTCGGCTATTGGCGTCGCCGAGTTGCCGTTTGACATACCCGTTGAGATCGAGGCCGAGGTTCTTATTGGTTGAGTGCCTCCCGAATTTTCCATGCCGCGCCACCCATCCCGCCGTATCTTACGACGCTCTTACCGTAGGGAGGCCGCGTAATGGGGCTTCATTCAATGAGCCGTCTGAATACGGCGTGGCAAAAGTTTACAACGCATACTCAACGTTCGAATGAAGCCTTGGCGGCGGCACGAGCATTGATAACGTGTTGCTTTGCGTGCTTCCGGGCCTTGTCGGCGTCGCCGCTCTTAATTGCAGCATAGATCGATTGTATTTCCTCGAAGCTTTTCTTGGCTCGTCCTGGTAGTGACATTGATCGTGCCCGTAACATATTGATGCGTGCGAGCAAACTTTCCTGAACCTGCTCAATGATCTTGTTGCCGCAATTGCGCAAGATCACCGTCGCAAACTGGCTCGCAATTCGAACCTGCTCCAGCGGATCGTTTGCACGCAGGGCGCGGCGAAAAGCATCCAAACATTCGGCTAGGGCTTCAATCTCCTCATTGGTGATCCTCTCTGCGCACCTGGCTGCGGCCTCAGCCTCGAGCAGTTCTCGCACCTCGTAAATCTGCTCAGCCTCGGACCACGAGAGGACAGGAATTTGCGGGCCACGGTTCGGCACAATTTCAATCAAGCGCTCCGCTTGCAGACTGCGTAATGCTTCGCGCAAGGATTGGCGGCTCACGCCAAGCGAACTGCAAAGCTGAGCTTCAATCAGGCGATTGCCTGGCAAAAACATGCCGGACAGGATTGCATGTTTCAGCTTGTCGACAACCTCCTGCTGAACTGTGCGGCGGGCGATACGCAGATCGAGTTTGAGTGTCATGCGAGATTTCATGTGGAAATGGAGACGCGGGCAAAACATCTGCGCGATGGCGACGGAATCGGCAAGTCGCATAAAAGTTCATCACGAGACATTTTGAAACCCAATATCACAAGTGCGCACGGCTTGTGGACATCCAGACGATGCATCGCGTGTCACGCTGATGCCTATCCATGCAAATTGACTGATTGTCCGTCAATCATATTGACGGACAATTATTGCTATGTTTCTATTTTGTGACGGCGTAGCTCTGCTTGCCGGCGTGGTCGGAAAAGGTCGTGCCACGAAAGAATGGGATTTTAACCGACGCCGGCCTGGTCGAAGGAGTGATGGTGAGCGTGCAAGTCGAAGCCATGCGGAAACACCGCATCGATACCGGACGCATTACACTCAATGTCTATGAAGCCGGCGAGGGGCCGGTTGCGATCTTCTTGCACGGCATCACGTCAAACGGAGCGGTTTGGGAGCCCGTTATTGCTGCATTGCAGGGCGGCATGCGCTGCTTTGGCGTCGATCAAAGGGGACACGGTCTCAGCGACAAGCCGGAAAGTGGCTATGGCGCCGAAGATTACAGCAGAGATGTCCTAGCCCTGATTGAGACGCTCAATGCCGGCCCGGCAGTAGTTGTTGGGCACTCGCTCGGCGCACGAAACGGCGTGGTCGCCGCCACCCTTCGTCCCGATCTGATACGTGCGGTCGTCGCGATCGATTTCACGCCTTATATCGAAATTGAAGTTCTTGATGCGCTTGAATCTCGCGTTAATGCCGGTGATCGCACATTCGTCTCGCTCGAAGAGATCGAGGACTATCTGCGTGGCCGGTACGCAATGATGCCCCCGGAGGCGATCCGGCTGCGCGCTTCCTCAGCCTATCGGGAAATCCCCGACGGTTTCCGCCCGCTTGCGTCACCAACCGCTATGGCACAGACCGCTGCCGGACTCCGCGAGAATCTCGAGCTGGCCTTCAAGACCGTGAACCGTCCCGTTCTGATTGTGCGTGGTGCAGTTAGCAAATTGGTTTCGGCAGAGGCGCTGGAAAAAACCAGGAAGCTGCGCCCCGATTTGCCCGTGCTCGTCGTCGACGGCACCGATCATTACGTCAACGAGGAAAAGCCTGACGTCGTATCAAACGCAATTCTGAATTTCGTGGCCAAAGCTCACTGACAACGTTCGCCAATAATGCTGATCAAGCCCTGCCTGCCCCATGCAAACTGCCAGAGCGTCGACAAGGCTGTATAACGTGTCATGCGAAGCTCCGTCATATCATCACCGACCCCGATGGTGGATGGTCGCGCTCGAGGGCTGCGCTCCGATGCAGCGCGATATTGTGGGATGAAGAAGTTGCCCGACAGCATCATCAAAGCGATGAAGGGTGCTGTGGGCTTCGCGGCGGCGAGCATATTTTGGGAGGGCATCCGATCTCTCGGGTTGGTCGATGCACGAGACTTGCCATCCTTCGCAGTAATCGTTCGTGCTGCGTTGGACGGCCTGATGGGCGGGGAACTTCTTGCCGCTGTTCTGGCGACAATCGGATCCTGGGCGCCAGGCCTCTTGATCGCAGCTGTGGCAGGCGTCGCCGGAGGCATCGCCTTGGCGCTGATGCCAGGGCTTGAAATCGCGACGCGGCCGATCCTGGAATTCCTGCGGCCCATACCCTCGGTGGCTCTCATCCCCGTTGCGCTGCTTGTGTTCGGTATCGGATTGCAGATGCAACTTTTCATGATCGCTTTTGCTGCGATCTGGCCGGTTCTATTCAGCGCAAAGGCTGGCGTTGAAGGCGTCGATCCGCGCTTTCTCGAAACTGCACGCGTTCTTGGTTTGCGTCGGATGGCGCGCATCTTCCGTATTGTCCTGCCGAGTGCGCTGCCGTCCGTCGCAACCGGTCTGCGTACAGCCTCTGCGATTGCGCTCGTACTTGCCATCACCGTGGAGATGCTCACCGGCCGACCAGGGGTCGGCTTCTATATCGAAAACGTGCGCCTCAACGGTCTCATTACGGAGATGTGGGCTGCGATCTTTGTGACCGGTATTCTCGGCTATCTCGTCAACGCGCTGTTCATGTCGGTCGAGCGCTATGTGCTGCCCTGGAGCCCGGAGCATCGTGAGCAATAAGGCCTCCCACATCGCGCCGACGACTTGGCAGTTTGGCACGATCGCTGTGCTGATGGCGGTCTGGCAATGGACTGCGCTTTATCATCCTGCCCCGTACCTGCCACCGCTTGAGAATATCGCCATGAGCTATCTGCGGCTGTGGCATGGCGATCTTCTCTACAGCACGATCCTGCCAAGTCTTTACCGGCTCGCTGTCGGCTTCTGCATCGCCGTCGTTGCAGGCGTCACCATCGGTCTTGCGCTTGGGTATCTGCGTGGTCTCGAACCCTGGCTTCGACCGGTGTTGGAATATCTCCGCTTCATCCCAGCTGTCGCTATTCTGCCTGCCGCACTTCTGCTGTTCGGACCGACCGATGTAATGCGCATCTTCGTGATCGCCTTCGGGTCAGTCTTTCCTGTTTTGCTTGCGGCCATCGATGGGGCGCGGCGCGTCGACGTGACGCTGATAGATGTGGCACGTGTCAACGGTCTTTCGGTAACGGAGCGTCTGGTCCGCGTGATCCTTCCGGCTGCTCTGCCAGCAATCTTTGCTGGCATCCGCATCGCCCTCAGCATCGCGCTTGTCATGATGGTGATCTCCGAACTGGTCGCCGCCGATAATGGCCTCGGCTTTTACATTCTGCGCAACCAGCGTCTGTTCCAGACCGCCAACGTCTACGCCGGCGTTCTGACAATTGGGACCATCGGTCTTGCGCTGACTCTGACACTGATCGCAATCGAGAAGCGCGTACTGGCGTGGCATCGCGGCTGGCGTGGCCTGTCCAATGCCGGACGCGAGACCTGAGTATCCGGAGCACGAGATGAGCGGACCCATCCTGATCATCGACAGCGTCTCAAAGGCGTATTCGGTCGCCGCTCCGATCCTCAAAGGCCTGTCGTTCAAACAGGAGCCCAACCAGTTTCTCGCCGTAGTCGGTCCATCGGGTTGCGGCAAGACAACACTGCTGCGCTGTATCGCCTCACTGATGCAACCGGACGAGGGAGCCGTGTTGCACCGTGGGCGCCATTTCGCTGAACCTCCGCCGTGGCTATCGATAGTTTTTCAAGATTATAATCGAAGTCTTTTTCCCTGGCTCTCGGTCCGTCAAAATGCCGCGTTCGGATTGCGTGGTCTGTCCCGCGACGAGCGCGACGAGCGGGTTCGAAATGCTTTGAAGGCTGTTCACCTCGATCACGCTGCCGATCTGTATCCGTGGCAATTATCCGGAGGTATGCAACAGCGCTGCGCGCTCGCCCGTTCGATTGTCGTGCAGCCCAGTCTTTTATTGCTCGACGAACCCTTTGCATCGGTTGATGCGCAAACACGCATCGATCTCCAGGACATGGTGATGGATATCTGCAGAACAATGTCATTGTCGGCTCTCCTCGTGACGCACGACATCGACGAAGCGGTCTTCATGGCCGATAAGGTTGTCGTTTTATCCACTCGGCCGGCGCGTGTTGTTGAGGAAATCGTCATCGATCTGCCGCGTCCGCGCGACCAGCTTGCAACCAAAGAAACACCTGAGTTTCTGCGCCTTCGTCACCACGTCTACACGCTGGTGCGCCAACAGGCGCAAAAGAATGCCGGAGCCGTAACCGAGAGGGTATGACATGAAAGTAAGACTTGCTGGTGCTTTAATCGCGGCCTGCCTGGCGCTGGGTATGCTGACACCAAGTCAGCCAGCATTTGCGCAGGAGATGACGAAATTGCGGGTCGGCTATATCCCGGTCGGGATTTACGCCTATTTCTGGCGCGCACGCGACGCCGGGTACTTCAAGGACGAGAAGATCGAGATTGAACTCGTTCCGATGGCCGGAGGTGGTCAGATCATTCCGGCGCTGCAGTCCGGAGCGCTTCAGTTTGGTATTTCCGATGCGCTCGGTGTGCTGAATGCGCGGAACGGCGGCATTCCTGTCACCTATGTGTCTTTCAACTTTCAGCAGACCTCGGCTGATCCCGTCCATGCGGTGCTGACCATGGACCCTGACATCAAGACGGCCGCGGATCTGAAGGGTAAGTCGGTTGCGACCAATCTGAGCTTCAATACTGATTGGACGATGATGCGCGAGTTTTTGCGCAAGCAAAATGTCGATCTGAGAACCGTGACCTTCCGTGAAGTGCCGTTCCCGGACATGCTGGCAGCCATCCGTAACAAAACAGTCAATGCAGTGGGCGCGGTCGAGCCGTTCGTCACGCTTGGCAAACAGCAGGGCGCAAATGTCCTTGGCTATTTCTTTACCGATGTGAAATCGCCGAATGTGCTGTCCGGCATTGTCGCCATGCTCCCCTATGTCGAGAAGAACAAGGACGTTACGCAACGGTTTTTGCGGGCGGTCAATCGCGCGATCGATGATTTTAAGGATCCCAAGATCGCCCGTGAGACGATTGCCGCCAACACCAAGATCCCGCCGGCTGTTATCGAAAAGATGAATCTCGGTGAGTGGCAGAAGAATGTGCCGCCGGAAACCATGCAGTTCTGGGTCGACGCTGCCAAGAAAGAAGGGATCGTGAATGCGACCGCCGACCTCAACGCACTGGTCTGGCAGGATAAGTA
>JAEXXW010000328.1 GCA_023405565.1 Pseudomonadota bacterium | reverse complement strand
TGAACATGGCCGGTCTTCCCGGCATCGCCGTTCCGGCCGGTTTGTCGGAGGAGGGCTTGCCGCTCGGCCTGCAACTGATCGGCCGGCCATTCGACGAAGAGACATTGTTCTCGCTGGGCGAAGTGATCGAGCAGGCGGCCGGGTCTTATTCGGCCGAGGCGTGGTGGTGATGGCGGCTCCTGCGAAAAACCCGAACCTGATCCGCGGTTTCGATGGCGACTGGGAAGTCGTGATCGGCATGGAAGTCCATGCCCAGGTCACATCGGAATCCAAACTCTTCTCCGGCGCCTCGACCGCGTTCGGCGGCGAACCCAATTCGCATGTCTCGCTGGTCGATGCGGCGATGCCGGGCATGCTGCCGGTCATCAACGAGGAATGCGTCAAGCAGGCGATCCGCACCGGCCTCGGCCTCAAGGCACAGATCAACAACAGGTCGGTGTTTGACCGCAAAAATTACTTTTATCCTGATCTGCCGCAGGGCTATCAGATCAGCCAGTACAAGTCGCCGATCGTCGGCGAAGGCGTGGTGACGGTCGATCTGCCGGATGGCTGTAGCATCGATGTCGGCATCGAGCGCGTGCATCTCGAGCAGGATGCCGGCAAGAGCATCCACGACCAGCATCCGACCATGTCGCTGGTCGACCTCAATCGCTCTGGCGTCGCGCTGATGGAGATCGTGTCGAAGCCGGATATCCGTTCGTCGGAACAGGCCAAGGCCTACGTCTCGAAGCTGCGCTCGATCCTGCGCTATCTCGGCACCTGCGATGGCGACATGGAGAAGGGCAACCTTCGCGCCGACGTAAACGTGTCGGTGCGGCGGCCGGGCGACAATCTCGGCACGCGTTGCGAGATCAAGAACGTCAATTCGATCCGCTTCATCGGTCAGGCCATCGAGTATGAGGCGCGCCGCCAGATCGAGATCATCGAGGAGGGGGGCAGCATCGTCCAGGAGACGCGGCTGTTCGATCCGAACAAGGGCGAAACCCGCTCGATGCGGTCCAAGGAAGAGGCGCACGACTATCGTTACTTCCCCGATCCGGACTTGCTGCCGCTGGAATTCGACGACGCTTATGTCGATGCGCTGAA
This sequence comes from Pseudomonadota bacterium, assembly GCA_023405565.1. Taxonomy (GTDB): domain Bacteria; phylum Pseudomonadota; class Alphaproteobacteria; order Rhizobiales; family Xanthobacteraceae; genus Pseudorhodoplanes. Next base: position 4,030 of record JAEXXW010000328.1, on the reverse strand, counting down.
AGCCAACCTGCCGGAACTGCCCGACGAGAAGAAAGCCCGCTTCATCGATGGCTACGGACTGCAGGCTTATGATGCCGGTGTCCTGATCGCGGAGCGCGAGACTGCCGAATTCTTCGAAGCCGTGGCCAAGGGCCGCGACCCGAAGCTTGCTGCGAACTGGGTGATCAACGAACTGGCCGGCCGGCTGAACAAAGAGGGCAAGGATATCGGCGCATCGCCGATCTCGTCCGCTCAGCTTGGCGCGATCCTTGATCTGATCGGCGACAAGACGATTTCCGGCAAGATCGCCAAGGATCTCTTCGAAATCGTCTGGACCGAGGGTGGCGATCCGCGCGCCATTGTCGAACAGCGCGGCCTGAAGCAGGTCACCGATCTCGGTGCGATCGAAAAGGTTGTCGACGAGATCGTTGCCGCGAACCCGGACAAGGTTGCTGACGCCAAAACCAATCCGAAGGCGATCGGCTGGTTCGTCGGTCAGGTGATGAAGTCATCCGGCGGCAAGGCCAATCCGCAGGCGGTCAACGACCTGTTGAAGTCCAAACTCGGTCTCTCTTGAGCAAGAGAAGCTGGCGACTATTGTCGCCAGCACTCGAACTGTGCATGCATGATGCTTGGCGAGAGCCAGACTTGCTGCAAATAAACGGTGGTTTTCGGTTCAACACCGGGTTCGATCGAGGATACGATCCTCTCCGCCGCAGAAAATCTGGTCAAACTTGGTCTGATATCCCGTTGAAGCGCATGACGAAGTTCGCGCGAGCATTTTTTGCGGCCCCGGTCGTCGTTCGATGCGTCGTGGACGTCGAAACTCTGTCCTGAATGATGCGAGTAATCGCCGTTGGAGAGGCGATTGAACGATGCGCATGTCGTTTGCGTGTGTTCAGAACCGGAAAATCCGTCTCGGATTGCAAACATCGTCCCGTTTTGGGTCAGCAACATCTCTTATAAGCGTTCCACCGTGACGCCGAACGTGTTCGATCGTGTTCAGACGACGTGTCTTGATCGCATTGAAGGGGGAGACGCTCGTTTTGTCGTTCGAACGTTCTCCAAAGAGCGTCTGCGAGTGATCGCAAAGCTGTCCTTCGATCACTTCGCCGATGCATCGCAGCGAATCGAGAGATGGCGATTCGTGCGATCTCGGATCGTTTCAGGTCGCCGAAGACCCAGATTCCGGAGTTTTCCAAAAAAATTTTTTGACCCGTCTTTGGGACGTCGGACTTGACATTGCAAGTCTCGAAACCGCGGTCGTTGTGGTGAATGTCGATACAAAAAATCGTACGCGACGATCATGATGCACATGCAGAGAATGTCGATTCTATCGATAGAATTGCAATGTCGTGTTTGTTGTCGATGATCACGCGATGATGCATGCGCGATGTTGACACGAGATGCAGTGACGTGATGCGCATCGCATGGTCGCAGGCTCCAAAACGCCCGCACGAGTACACGTTTCGTTAAGTGGAGTCGCTGTTTTGTGCGTTCTGTAGTAATCGAAGTCCAGTGCACCTCGATTCGCGAGTGCACTTTCGATAGCGCCATCTCTAACTTGGAGGGCACAATGGCGAAGCGTAAGAAGGCTAAGACCGCGGCTAAGAAGACCGCGAAGAAGACGAAGCGCAAGGCCGCGAAGAAGCGGAAGTAATTGCGCCGTTTTCGGCCACGTTACAGGGCCGGCGACGTTTTCCGCGCGACACCCTCGTGCGAGACATCGCCGGCTTCATGTAATGACGGAGGGCGTCGGCGAGACATTGTCAGGTCTCTCCGACGCCCTCGGTCTTTCCAGCATATGCTAACGACCGTGATCGGTCGTGTGATTGTTTGAATTTGTTAACTTTGAAGTTTCTCGGGCACCCTTGTTTCAGGCCCGATCCAACTCGAAATCTTTTTCTTCAAGTGGCCTTTGCCTTGAGGCGTGTGTTGCACGCGCTCCAGTATTTCGGCCAGGTCATTCCCTTTTCGATCTTTCCGGCGGCACGCGCTTCTTTCCACTCCGCACCGCATTGCTTCTGACGTTCGTGCGCGGCGCGGCGCCCGGCTGATGCCGCCGCGCGCTTGTCAGCCTTGGCCTTGCGCGCTTCTGCTCGCTTCGCCTTCCGTTCGTCTGCGGCCGTCTTCTTGACGTCCGGATTGGCAGTGCCGCTCTCGGCCTTTGGCTTGTCTGTCGTCGTTGAGGGTGATGTCTGCGCCAAGGCTGGACCGGCGGGAAGGGCGGTAGCGGTCACAACAGCGACCGCAACGATGATGGCCGGCAGAAAACTGAAAACGGACTTCCTCATGGTCGCTCCCCGATGTGCATGAAAGAACCCATCATATTGGGAACACTATGCCGCAGACGGGAGGCGGTCCATACGGAAGCGCCGGTTGCGCGGCGGCGTGGGCGGTTTTAGGTGACGGTCACCGAAGAGACAGCGGAGACAGTGATGGCGCGAAAAGCAGTGGGATCGAAGTCGAAGGTCAGATCCAAAGTCAGCTTCAAGGTGAAGTCGCCGCGCAAGGCAACGGTGCGAGCCGCCAGCAAGAGCAAGGTTACGGCCGCCACATCGGCGAAGAAGTCGGTCGCAAGCCGCAAGCAGCGGCCGATCGAGCTGTATTACTGGCCGACGCCGAATGGCTGGAAGATTTCGATCATGCTGGAGGAATGCGGGCTCCCGTACATCATGAAGCCGGTCAACATCTCGACCGGCGACCAGTTCAAGCCGGAATTCCTGGCGATCGCGCCCAACAATCGGATGCCGGCAATTGTCGATCCCGACGGACCGGGCGGAAAGCCGATCTCGGTCTTCGAGTCAGGTGCGATCCTGCAATATCTCGGCCGCAAGACCGGCAAATTCTATCCGGCCAATGAGCGCGAACGCGTGCAGGTCGAAGAATGGCTGATGTGGCAGATGGGAGGGCTCGGTCCGATGGGCGGGCAGGCGCATCATTTCCGGATCTATGCGCCGGAGAAGCTGCAATATGCCATCGACCGCTATACGAACGAAGTCCATCGTCTCTTTGGTGTGATGAACACGCGCCTGAAGGATCGCCCATTCCTGGCCGGTCGCTATTCGATCGCCGACATGGCATGTGTGGGATGGGCTTCGCGCTGGGAGCGTCAGGGGCAAGACATCAACGAGTTTCCGCATCTGAAGCGCTGGCTCGATACGGTGTTGGCGCGGCCGGCTGTCCAGCGCGGCATGAAGCTGCGGGTGGAGGAAGCCTCGAAGGTCGATATGAAGGATCCAAAGGTCCAGGCTTTGTTGTTTCGGCAGCGGGCCCGCGCGGGCTGACACACGGACACATACTCTCACGTGTGCTCTGTCTCTCTCGCGTGGTGATGAGGAAGCGGTTCGCATGGATCGCGAGCCGCTCTTTTCATGAGGGTTAGCATTCGCAGAACATTGACGGTGTTCAGAGCGTAAACATCGCGCTGAGCATCCCTGTTTCGATATCAAAAATGCCCGTATTTTCGATATTCTTCGAGCATTGCGGTCGTTTCGACAGGCGATTCCATTCAGAATCGATTCATCCAAACGCTTAAACTGCCATTCAAATTTTGCAGGACATCATCCGCCTGTCTGACGGGGGTCGTCGGACAGAACATCTGCCGATCAAGGCAGAGAGCAAAACAGGGGATGATCATGGCGCGTTTTGAAATGGCCCACATCGATATGAATAATGTGGGGCAGGGGCCGTCGCCGGCCGACACCTTCTACGAGCTCGGGATTCGCTATTCGGTCGGCCACGCGGTCGAGACCGATCTGATTGCAGCACATAAGTGGTTCAATCTCGCAGCGATGAAAGGCAGCAGGGAAGCGGTGCAATTGCGGCAGGAGATTGCCGCGAATATGTCGCCCGCCGACGTTGCTGCCGCCCAGCGCGCCGCCCGCGACTGGCTGAAGACCCAGTAGGCAAAAGCGCGCGGCACGAATTGGCACGAATTATCGGCGTGTAAGTCGTTTCGTCTCGCCTTTCAGGTTGCTTGGCCCGCCGGTCTTAGGCATATCCATCTGCGCAGGAGACGTGGCCGAGTGGCTGAAGGCGGCGGTTTGCT
>JAEXXW010000315.1 GCA_023405565.1 Pseudomonadota bacterium | reverse complement strand
GGTTTGACCATTGTCGCAACGGCGTCACGCCCGGAAACGACGCAATGGTGTCTCGATCTCGGCGCACATGCGGTGATCGATCACAGCAAGCCGTTGCGCGAACAGATCGACAAGCTGAAGGTCCCGCCGGTGAGCCTCGTCGCCAGCCTGACCAACACAGACAAGCATTTCGAGGCGATCGCCGATCTGATCGCGCCGCAAGGTCATTTCGCCCTGATCGATGACCCGGCGACACTCGCGATCTCACTGCTGAAGCGCAAAAGCGTCGCGCTGCATTGGGAGTTCATGTACACGCGCAGCCTGTTCCAGACTGCTGACATGATCGCCCAGCACAACCTGCTGAATGACGTCGCCGCGCTGATCGATGACAGCGTCATCAAGACGACACTCGGCGAGGAATACGGCACGATCAACGCGGCCAGTCTCAAGCGCGCGCATGCGATGCTCGAAAGCGGCCGCGCCAGGGGCAAGATCGTGCTGGCGGGATGGGAATGAGCGGAAATCCGACTCAAACATCGACGGTCATTCCGGGACAAGCCCAACGGGTCCGCGCGAAGCGCGGCCCGATGACAGGCTCCGGCTTGGACCCGGAATCCAGGATCACGTTCACAAGTCTGGATTCCGGGTCCCTTCGCTTTGCGAAGGTCTCGGAATGACGGATAGCTACTGCTTCGCCGGCACCGTGCGCAGATATGCAACAAGGTCGTTCATGTCCTTGTCGGTCATTCTGGCGTAAGCGGCAAAGCCCATCGGCGGCTTCAGCTTCTCGCCGTCTTTACGGATGCCGTGCGCAATCGCCTTCTTGATCTCGGCGTCGCTCCAGCCGCCAAGCCCCTTCTCCTTGTCGGATGTGATGTTGCGGGCGGTCGATACACCCCATGGGCCTTTGAACTCGCGTCCACCGGTACCGAGTGACGTCTTGACCAGCGACTGCCCCTTTTCCATCGGCGTGTGGCACTCCATGCAATGGCCGATAGTGGCGAGATAGAACCCGCGCCGCGCCTTGCGGGACAGCTTGGCGGGCTGCGATGGCGGCTCATCGTGCTTCATCGCCTGCTTGTATTCCGGCATCGACACTTCGTTCCTGATCGGCTTCAGCGAACGCAGATAGGCCACGATGGCGTCCGCATCGGCCGTGCTCAGCGCCCCGTAATAGGACGCCGGCATGACGGCAAGCGCCGTGCCGTTGGCGCGCACACCATGCGTGATCGCCTTCTTGATCTGATCGGCGCTCCAGTTACCGATGCCGGTGTCCTTGTCGGGCGTGATGTTCGATGAATAGACCTTGAAAGCCGGACTTTCGAACAGATTACCGCCCGCGAATGGCTTGTCAGCGCCTGCCGGACCGCGTGGCGTATGGCAATTGCCGCAATTGAGAATGGAATTGACGAGATAGTCACCGCGCTGGACCGGCGTTTGGGCAACAGCAGTCCCCGCAGCCGCAAGGCATGCGGCCGCAACCATAAAAATGCGATACATGAAAATTGACTCCGCTAAAAATAGGCGCGGAAACTAGAACAGTTCGTGTTTGCTGAAAAGTCGGCCGGCAATGCCGACCGATGATTTCCCGCGAATATTAAGCGGGCCTCACGATGGGCGCTGCCGCGCGCCGCTGCTGCAGCATCTTCCACACAGCGACAACCAGCAACGCCCCGACCGCCAGCACGACCAGAGCGATCAGCGGACGATAGAAGACCCACGCGATGGCGATAACAATCGGCGCGACAATGGCCGTCAGCAGGATCGACACCAGCATCGTTCCCGCTTGCAGAAGGTTGCCGACGAACGGCACGACATCGCCCATCACCACGAGCGGTCGCAGGAAGACAAAGAAGCCGATGAACATGATGAAGGCCAGCACGCCGCGCAGAATCCAGGTGAGGACGCGGTTGTGGTCCAGCGCGTCCTTGAACATCTCCGCCGCCGAAACGGCACCGCACTCCGCCAGCAGGATCGTATCGCCGGCCTGCGTTTGATAACCTGCCAGATCCGAACCGCTCTGCCGCGCAACGACACTCGCCTCCCCGGCCGGCACAATGCGATAGGAGATGCGGTAGTCGCCGACACGCGGCTGGCTCGGGTCGTTTGCAATATAGATGCGTCCGTCGACGACGCTCGCATTCAGCATCGTGTTGCGCGTGACCGTGCTGGCGGCCGACGGGTCGACATCAAGCCGCGTATTCGCGTTCAGCTTGCGCAAAACATCCGGGCCGGCGTTGAATGCACAGAGCGTCGCGTCATTGGCCGGAAAGTCCCGCCCCGAATAACGCATCTGCGGATTCTGGTGGCCATCGGGCTGGCGGAAGCGCGCGGAATCGATCGGCTTGTCCGACCATTCGGTAGTGGTCGTCTCCTCCGAGCCGCCGAGATTCTTGCGCGTTTCGCTATGGCTTTCCTCGCGCCACTGGAACATCTCGACATGACGCACAAGACGCACGCCGTCGCTGGTAACCCCGAACTCGGCGTCATTCAGTTTCGCGCCGGCCTTCAGGTCGCCGGAAACGTGAACGAGCTTGCCGTCATTGGCGGCAACAACAGGCGACGCCGCCACATCGATGGTGATGCGCGCACCTTCGGCCAGCGAGCGCGCCGTCTGCACCGCCCGTCCTTCGTTCCAGAACAGACCGCCACCGGCGCCGAGCACGAGCAGCGGGCCGATCAGCAGGCCCACAATGGAGCCGATGATCCGCGAGCCCCACGACTGTGTTGTGGTTTCGGTGA
>JAEXXW010000291.1 GCA_023405565.1 Pseudomonadota bacterium | reverse complement strand
TAACATCCCCTATGAGGCGCGTTTCGATGCCAAGTGCACGACCTATAATCTGAAGCCGGGCGATGGCGTGTTCGTGCCCTATCAATGGCCGCACTGGGTGCGCACCGCCGGCAGCTATTCGATCTCGCTGTCGCTGACCTGGAAGTCTGAAGAGGTCCGGCGGCGCAACGATATCTTCACGATGAACTCGATGCTCCGCAGCATCGGCATTCCGCAGAACCCGCCCGGCGTGAATCCGGCACTCGATAGCGCAAAACTCGCCGTGTTCCGAACGGCCGCAGGCGCCGTCGAACCGCTCCGCCGCAGCGAAGGCATGCGCCGCGTGATCCGCCGCCTCGCCTTCGGCCGTAACGCCAATTATTATTATCGCGACGGGGAAAAGAAGGCGCCGGACGCCAGGGCGTCCTGAACCTGTCCTCACCCAGAACATGGATGGCCTGGATTGTCGTGAGCATCCCTGCGGCCTTGCTGACCGCCGGCTTCATCGTTCTGACGCTGAAGCCGATCAAGGACCGTTCGGGATAGTCTAGGAATCGATGTCGGCCTGGTCCGCTGGTACAGACGGCTCAAGCACCCCATCGAGCAATCGCCGGCATTCGCTCAGTTCGAACAACGCCGATTGCAGCCGGCGGAGATCTTCCCGCGACATCTGCGCGCGAATGGCGGCAGGCGTCGCTTGCGGCCTTGGCATCGCAGACGCGGCAGGCCGCTGCGATGGTGGCGCATAGTCCTCGGGCTGCCCCTCGAACTCCGGCTCCTCCTCGCCCTCGTCCGGAAGATGGTGGCTTTCGCCATCCTCGTCGACCGGACCATGCGTTGGTTGCTCGGCGCCGGGTTGCCAGACGGTCTGGACGAATTTCAGCCCCTGGTCCCGCAAAATCCGCTGCACACCGCGAATGGTATAGCCTTCGCCGTAGAGCAGGTGGTGGATGCCGCGGAGAAGATCGACGTCGTCCGGCCGGTAATACCGGCGGCCGCCGGCGCGTTTCATGGGCTTGATCTGGCTAAAGCGGCTTTCCCAGAAGCGCAGCACGTGCTGTGGCACTTTCAGGTCGTCTGCAACCTCACTGATGGTCCGGAATGCGTCGGGCGCCTTGTCCAATCAGGCCTCCGCATCAAGCTTTTTCAGATTTGCGCACAATCCTTGCCAAACTCATCAAGGCTTACAACGAAAAGGCTAGTGGGAATCCGTATCGTCGACGACACCGTTCTCCGATTCGCCGTTGATCCGCTGCTTCAGAATAGCCGATGGCTTGAATACCATCACGCGACGCGGCGAGATCGGCACTTCCTTGCCGGTCTTCGGATTGCGGCCGATGCGTTCGCCCTTCTTGCGCACGACAAATGAGCCGAACGAGGACAGCTTTACAGTCTCACCGCGCTCGAGGCAGTCGGTGATTTCCTTCAGCACCTGTTCGACCAATGTTGCAGACTCCGTCCGCGACAGACCCACCTTCTGGTAGACCGCCTCACACAGATCCGCTCGTGTAACTGTCTTTACCGTCATCGCCTGTCAGCCCCTACTCGGCGATCCTTCTTATTTTACAAGACGATATGGACTTACTCTTGCACGGTCAACCGAAGAAAATTCAGTAAGCCCATCCATTCGTCAACCGTCCGGTCAACTTCATGCGAGCTTTGAAGAGACCGATGCATGTCAATACGGTATAAGACTACATGCGGACGAGCGAAGCGCCCCAGGTGAAGCCGCCGCCCATTGCCTCGAACATCACCAGATCCCCTTTTTTGATCCGACCGTCGGCCATGCCGGCGCACAGCGCCAGGGGGATCGACGCCGCTGACGTATTGCCGTGCTTGTCGACCGTGATGATCACCTTCGCCGGATCGAGGCCGAGCTTCATCACCGATCCATCGATGATGCGACGATTGGCCTGGTGAGGCACGAACCAATCCAGGTCACGGGCGGTATAGCCGGTCGCCTTGAAGGCATCCTTGATCACGTCCGTGATCATGGAAACCGCGTGCTTGAAAACCTCCTTGCCCTCCATCCGCAGATGACCAACGGTCTGCGTCGATGATGGACCGCCATCGACATAGAGCTTGCTCTTGTGCCGTCCATCCGAACGCAGATGATTGGTGAGAATGCCCCGATCCTGCATCGTGCCGGGCTGTTCCTGCGCTTCGATCACCACGGCACCGGCGCCATCGCCAAACAGCACGCACGTGGTGCGGTCGTTCCAGTCGAGGATGCGGGAAAAGGTCTCTGCGCCGATCAACAGCGCCCGTTTGAACATGCCGCCGCGCAACAAACCGTCCACAGTCGCAAGTCCGAACACGAATCCCGAGCAAACCGCCTGCAAATCGAACGCGGCTCCGCCGGTAATACCAAGGCCCGCCTGCACCGTCACGGCAGAGGCCGGAAATGTGTTGTCCGGTGTCGAGGTGGCCATGACGATGAGATCAATCGATTGTGCATCGACGCCGGCATTGGCCAAAGCGGCCTGAGCCGCCTTGATGCCGAGATCCGACGTGACCTCTCCATCGGCGGCAATGTGGCGCTCGCGAATACCTGTGCGCTGCACAATCCATTCATCCGACGTATCGACCATCTTTGCCAGTTCGGCATTGGTCAGCACACGCTCCGGCAGGTAACAGCCGGCACCGATAATCACTGAACGCAGGGTCACGATGCAGCTCCGGTCGCGGGAGTCTGACCTTGGGCCTCCGCTACAACGCGCGCCTCTGGAACAAGCGCCTGCCCGATCTTCGTCATGAGTTCGTTACGCACCATTTCATAGCCAATGTCGACCGCAGCGGAGAAGCCGGCTGCGCTGGCGCCGCCATGGCTCTTGATGACAATTCCGTTCAGGCCAAGAAACACCCCGCCATTGGAGCGATCCGGATCGAGTTTCTCACGCAGCGCCCGGAAGGCGCCACGGGCGAACACATAACCGATCTTGCTCCAGATCGTACGCTTCATCTCGGTCCTGAGATAACCAGCAATCTGGCGCGCGGTGCCCTCAGCCGTTTTGAGCGCAATATTTCCGGCAAAGCCTTCCGTCACGACGACGTCGACCGTCCCTTTGCCGATGTCATCCCCTTCGACAAATCCCGCATAATTGATATGGGGCAGATTGCGCTCACGCAGGATCTGTCCGGCTTCGCGAACCTCATCGAGTCCTTTAACTTCTTCGACCCCGATATTCAGGAGGCCGACGGTCGGCCGATCGATGTCGAGGAGAATGCGCGCCATCGCACTGCCCATCAGAGCCATGTCGATCAGATGCTGGGTATCGGCACCAATGCTGGCGCCGAGATCGAGCACAACTGATTCCCCTCGCAGGGTTGGCCAGATCGCAGCAATCGCCGGACGTTCGATTCCTGCCATCGTGCGCAGATGTATTTTGGCCATGGCCATCAATGCACCGGTGTTGCCGGCAGATACAGCGACATCCGCCTGCCCCTGTTTCACAGCATCGATGGCCTGCCACATCGACGATTTCAGCCGGCCATGGCGCAGGGCCTGACTCGGCTTCTCGTCCATCTTGATTGCCACGTCGGTATGAACAATCCGCGACGCAGCCCTGAGGGCTGGCTCGGCGGCCAGGGCCGTATCGATCCGCGCGGAATTGCCAAAAAAGATGAACGTCGCGTCCGGGTGGCGGCCATGCGCGAGGGCCGCACCGGGCACAACCACCTCGGGGCCATGGTCGCCTCCCATAGCGTCGAGCGCAATGCGGACTTTTTCTGGCATAGCCGATCTTAGCCGAGGCCTTGCATCATCAGAACGAGGAACATGGGAACGCAAAAGGAGGGTCGACGCGGGCGCGGACAATAGCGTTTCGGAGTCTCAACACAACTATCACTCCGATTTGCCCTTGGGAGGCTTTTTCAATGCCGCCAGCGCCGCAAACGGATTGGCTCGGGCATCGCCAGCGACCGGCGCAGCAAAAACCGCACCCTCCTTCCGTGGATAGGGATCGATCCCGAGCAGGAAATATTCTGTCGCGATCGCACCAAGATCGACGGCTCCACCCACCAGCGGTTCCGGCGGATCAGCCTCACTCAGACCGAACGATGCTTCACCTTCATCATCTTCAAGCGAGGAACGTTGGTCCGCGGTAAATACCACATCGATCGGCTCGACGATATTTTTCTCAATAGACTCGAGGGTTACAACACAATTCTGACCTATGACCGCAGCAACTTCACCAATGACATGAAGTCCGTCACGACCGCTGCGGATGATATCGAATTGAGCCGTCAGACGAGGTAATTCCCGCAATCCGGCC
>JAEXXW010000243.1 GCA_023405565.1 Pseudomonadota bacterium | reverse complement strand
ACTCGCCGAAAATTAGGCAACGATCCGCAAACACGGCTTAAACGCCGACACCGGAAGCATGAAGGCGCTCGGACTTCATTTCTTCTTCCCGCTGACGTCGAATTGTTTGAGAAACGCGACGAGATCGTCGACTTCCTTCTCGGTCTTGATGCCGGGAAACACCATTTTCGTTCCGGGTATCTTGGCCTTCGGGTCCCTGATGTATTCGCGAAACGTCGCCTCATCCCAAGTAATCCCCGAAGCTTTATTAGCGTTCGAATAGCTGAAATCCACAATCGAACCTGCCTTGCGGCCAAAGAGTCCATTAAGCTTGGGCCCGACTTGGTTCTTCGCAGATTCGCCGATCTGATGGCAGACTCGGCATTTGAGGAAGATCTTCTCACCCGCGGCGACGTCGCCTTCAGCATGAGCCGCGGCAGTGACAAGTACAAGAGCAAGGGCTGTCATGTTCATGTGTCGTGTCATCTGCTGCCCTCCGATGAAGACAACTGAGACAATGACAAGTGAGACAGTGACAAGTGAGGCACCGATAAGGAAGACACGGAACAAATCATTGCGTGCATCTCCGACCTCCATGCAAACCGATACCAACGTTGCTAGACCGTCCGCCGCCCGAGCATGATGCGCAAATTGTCCTCGACCAGCAGCACGGCAAAAAGCAGGAACAGGTAGAGAATGGAGAAAGAAAACAGATCCTTTGCGGCCTGTTCGGCTGCATCTCCTTTTATTGGCACAGTAATGCGGAGTGCGAGCGCAAGCATGATCGTGCCGCCAACGACCGAAACGACGCCATAGATCGCGCCGGCATAGCCCAACGCCCATGGTGCAACGCCAAGCGGCGCAAGAATCAACGTGTAGCGTACGATGCGGCGTCGCGTCTCCGCCGCGCCGACCACAACCGGCAAGACCGGAACCCCCGCTCGCGCAAAATCGTCGCTCTTGTAGAGCGACAGTGCCCAGAAGTGCGGCGGCGTCCAAAAGAAGATGATGAGAAAGAGGATCATCGCCTCACGGCCGACATTACCCGTCGCCGCGGCCCAGCCGATGATCGGGGAAAAAGCTCCCGCGGCACCGCCGATGACGATGCTTTGCGGCGTCGCGCGCTTGAGCCACATCGTGTAGATCACGACATAGAAGAAAATGGTGAAGGCGAGCAGCGCCGCGGCCAACCAATTCACCAGCAGCCCCAAAATGCCGACCGAGCCGAGCGAAAGCACTAAACCAAATGCCAGTGCCCTACTTGGCAATATCCTGCCGGCCGGCACAGGCCGCCGCGCAGTTCGGACCATCGCCGCATCAATATCGGCATCGTACCACATATTGAGTGCGCCGGCAGCACCGGCGCCGACTGCAATGCAAAACAGAGCTGTGAGTGCACTCGCTGGATGAATACCATCGGGCGCCATCATCATGCCGACAAACGCCGTGAAAACGACGAGCGACATCACTCTCGGCTTTAACAGCGTGACATAGTCGGTGACGCTCACCATGCTCAGCTCCGCCGAGGACGGGATGTTATGACCCCTCTCCTCGCCGTGATGTTTGCGCCCTGGCTCACTAACCTCCGATTGAGCCTTTGCCACTTCCGCTCAAGCGACACCCAGCTTTCGTCGCAAGGGTAGCCATTTGGTTTCCTGTCAGCAAACCGAAACACCGTGATGGCTGCTTGCCATGTCCTAGCGGATGGAACTGGCCTTCCGGAAAGCGGCTGTCTTCACGCTTCCGTGCATAGGGCCCCCTGCAATCAATTGATGGAGAACCGAAACCGTGCTTACCGGCGACAAGCCCTTGGGAAGAGCGTATACTTTTATCTGCAGGTCGCAGCTACCGCGTGACCCGCGCCGCAATGACGCCGAGCGTCACCCGTAGCCCCGCGATCGTTCGAGGAACGGTTCACGGAGGCATAAATATGGCCACTCTTCATGTCATCGACGGCGCCGCTGGCGCCTCGGCACATCTGGTCGTCCGCAAAATCGGATTTGCTGATTTTAGGGACGCGATCGCGAAAGGTATCGACGACTTTATGGCGATGCCAACTCATGTGATTCTGCTCAGCGTGATTTATCCAATAGTCGGGCTTCTCCTCCCTCGTCTGAGTTTCGGCTACGACATGATGCCGATCCTTTTCCCTCTCGCTGCCGGCTTCGCATTGCTTGGTCCATTCCTGGCCATCGGACTGTACGAATTGAGCCGGCGCCGTGAAGAGGGCCTCGACACCTCCTGGAAACATGCGTTCGAGGTGGCGCGCTGCTCGTCCGCCGACGCCATCCTTGCACTTGCTTTGATGCTGGTGATTCTGTTCGCCGCCTGGCTCGCAGTTGCGCAAGCGCTTTACCAATCGCTTTTCGGTTACGGAACGCCGGACTCCATCGGACAGTTTCTGAATCAAATCTTCACCACGCGGGAGGGCTGGACCCTCATCCTTGCCGGGAACGCCATTGGCTTTCTGTTTGCCGTCGTGGCTTTCGCGATCAGCGTCGTATCCTTCCCACTGTTACTCGATCACGATGTGGGTGCGGCTGTCGCCATTCACACGTCGTTCAAGGCGGTTCTGCTGAATCCCATCGTCATGGCGGCGTGGGCGCTCTTCATCGCCGCTGCGCTTGTGATTGGCGCGTTGCCCTTCTTTGTCGGCCTCGCGATCGTCATGCCGATCCTGGGACATGCAAGCTGGCATCTGTACCGCAAAGTCGTGGCACCGGATGAGAGCCCGCGACCGACGCTCCACCATCCCCGGAAAGGACACCGCTATGCCGCCGATTTCCCGGCGGTTCTGTTCCCCTGGGCCCGCGATGATCGGGATTAGCTCCGCGGCCTGACATTGTCGCTCCCTGACAAGGGCGCATTCGCAACCCGGACGCGGCCTTCTTCAATGCGCTCCGAAGAACATGACTCGCGTCAGATGCGTGTAATCAGATTCCAGCACCATGATGGCCACGAACACCAGAACAAAAACGGGCGGAACCAGAATGGCGTAAGCAAGCGCCAGGCGCTCCCAGGCCATGTGCATGAAGACGGCGACAATCAGCCCGGCCTTCAAGACCATGAACAACAAAATGAGGAACCACCGGATAAACCCCTGAAGCGCGAAATAATCAACGAGATAAGAGCCCGTGCTCAGAACGAAGAGCCATGCCCATACAACAAGGTAGAGCTTGATCGGATGCTGTTGCCCTTCTGCGTGCGCTGCCACTGCCTGTGCCATGTTTTCACCTCACCACAGATAGAATAAGGCAAAGATGAACACCCAAACGAGATCGACGAAATGCCAATAGAGGCCCATAATTTCGACGACCTCATAATTCCCCTTTCTGCTCGTGAAGAACCCGCGCCTCTCATGGTCAAAGTCTCCTCGCAAGACCTTGCGCGCGATAATGATGAGGAAGATCACACCAAACGTGACGTGCGTGCCGTGGAACCCTGTGATCATGAAGAAGCTGGAGCCGAATTGCGCCGCACCCCACGGATTTTCCCATGGTCGGACGCCCTCATGAATCAGCTTGGTCCATTCAAAGGCCTGCATTCCGACGAATGTTGCGCCTAATGCGGCCGTCAGCAGCATCAGAACGGCAGTTTTGACGCGGTCGCGGCGGTAACCGAAATTGACCGCCATCGCCATGGTTCCGCTGCTGCTGATCAAGACAAACGTCATGATCGCAATCAGGATGAGGGGAATCGAATGCCCCGCGATCGTTAGGGCGAAGACTTCGCTCGGATTGGGCCAGGGGACGGTCGTCGACATTCGCGCCGTCATGTAGGAGAGCAAAAAACAACTGAAGATGAAGGTATCGCTTAAGAGGAAGATCCACATCATGGCCTTCCCCCAAGAGACGTTCTTGAACGCGCGCTGATCGGAGGACCAGTCAGAAACGATGCCCCGCCAGCCGGAAGGCCGCTCAAGAGTCTGGCCGGCGTCCGCAACAATGCCCTGCGTGTTTGTCAGCGCGTGATTGGCCATCGTTTCACCTCGCTCCCGGGACGAGCTGAATGCAGCGAACAAGAAACTCGGACACTGAATCTTCCGGCTTCAACAGCAACAATCCAAACAGGATCAGCCACACCAGCAGCAGGAAGTGCCAGTAGATCGCGCAAAGCTCCACGCTGAGATGCACCTGGCTCGCGCGTTCGCTGCGCCAGACTTTGTTCGCGGTTCTGCCCAGCGCAACCATGCCGCCGAAGACATGAAGCCCGTGCGCGGCCGTGAGCACATAAAAGAAAGTAATGGCGGGGTTTGTAGCCAGACCATAACCGGCGCTGGCGAGCTGGTACCAGGCAACAATCTGTCCGCCGAGGAAACCAAGCGACGTCACACCGGCGCCAATCAGGCCGAAGGTCAGTCCTTCCATATCGTCACGCCGTGTTGCAGCCCGCGCCAATTGCAGCGCAATGCTGCTTAGGATCAGCAGGAATGTGTTGAGCCACAACAGCGCCGGTACCGGCGGCGGCCGCCAGTCACCCATTTGCATGCGCATGGAATAAGCGCTGAGAAAAAGTGCGAACAATGCGCTCGCGACAACAATAAAAAAGCCCAATCCGAGCTTGGATGCCGGCACCGGTGATGCCCCGGTACCGGGAACATCACCGATCGCACCCGCTTCCAGCCAGGGCTTCGCCATCAACCTTTGATGCGACAACCACCACGCCGCGATCACACCGAGCACCGCCAGAAACAGAATGATGACGCCCATAGCGCATCCTCCTTAAGCGGCTTGCCTGATCCCGGGCTGATTCTGCGGCACGAAATCCCGATCGGCTCCGGGTACGCTGTAGTCATAGGCCCAGCGATAGACGACGGGCAGCGTCTTGCCCCAATTGCCATGCCCTGGCGGAGTTTCGGGCGTTTGCCACTCCAGCGTGGTGGCGCCCCAGGGATTGGGGCCAGCTTCTTTCCCGCGGAAAAGGCTCCAGACCAGATTGAACACGAAGACGATTTGGGCGAAGCCCACGATCAACGCGACAATGCTGATAAACGCATTCAGATCGTGCGCCGAGGCCGGGACGAAGGCTGGGTCGCCGATATCGTGGTAACGGCGTGGCATGCCCAGCAAGCCGAGATAGTGCATCGGGAAGAAGATCGCATAGGCCCCGAGGAACGTGACCCAGAAGTGGAATTTGGCCAATCCGTCATTGAGCATCCGTCCCGTCACCTTCGGGTACCAGTGATATATCCCTCCAAAGACGACGAGGATCGGCGCCACACCCATCACCATGTGGAAGTGGGCGACAACGAACATGGTGTCGGATAAAGGAACATCTACGACCACGTTACCAAGGAACAGGCCCGTGAGGCCGCCATTCACGAACGTGACGATGAAGCCCAGCGCAAACAACATCGGCGGGGTGAGGTGGATATCACCGCGCCA
>JAEXXW010000219.1 GCA_023405565.1 Pseudomonadota bacterium | reverse complement strand
GCCTTGTCGAGATGCGAAAGCCCCATCGTCTTCAGCGTGCGGCCGGTCTGCATGAAGTCTTCGCCGACAATCGCCCCGCCGATGGCGAGGAAGCCGCGGGCCAGTGGCGTCGGCACGCCAGCGAGTTCACCGGTCGATGTCAGGAACGACAACCCCATCCGCAGGTCTTCCAGCATGTAGCGATGCTGCGTCAACACGATGTGCTCACGCCAGTCGCCGGAATCCGTCAGCTTGTCATGCGAACCGCGGCCATACATCCATTCGTCGCCTTCCTTGGCGTAGTGGTCGGCCAGCGGGAAATGCGGCGCGCCATAGCCCAGCGCCTCGCGTATGGCGATGCGTTCGGCGTCAAGCGCGTCCGTCACGCGGCGGATCGATGGTTGCGTGCCCTCTTTATGAATGTCCCAGCGGTCGAAATGCTCCAGCGGCCCGGCATTCATGGTGATCAGCGGCGGATGGATGATGCCACCGGCATTCATCAGCGCGCCGGAGAGCGCATCGCCGCAATCCTCGATCACACCGGGAAAGGCCTTGCCGATCACGTCAAGCGCGTGGTCCTTGCGGATGAGTGGAAACACGCCGGTCGGCAGGCGCTTGGCGCGCACGGTGATGGCGACTTCGAACGGGCCATGCTTGCGCGTCAGCCAGGGCAGGGTGCCGGTTTCGGCGAACGCGGCCTTCGCCGTGTTGCCGGCAGCGTGCATCGCCTGCGCAAACAGCATCGTGCCGAAAGTGCCCGGTGGCAGATAGATCACCTGTCTGTCGGTGATATGCGGCGCCAGCGTCCTGGCGATGTCGGCCTGTGCATGAGCCGGAGCCGGGCAGAGGATCAGTTCGGCATCGCGCACCGCTTCGGCAATATCGTTGGTCACGAGCGAAAGCGTTGCTTCACGTTTGCCCTGGAAATCCTTGACGGTGATTTTCGAGCCAGCCGCGCGATGGTCGGCAACGCCCTGCTTGTCACGCCGCCACAAACGCGTGTCGTGGCCTGCCAGTGCCATATCGGCTGCTGCGGCAAACGAACCATTTCCACCGCCGAGTACTGCGATGCGCATATCTTGAACTCCAGTTCTGGCTATTGCTGCTCCCGCAGCATGAAATGTTGTACCTTGCCAAGCGCAGTGCGCGGCAGGCTGTCGACGAAGACGATCTCGCGCGGAATCTTGAAGCGGGCGAGATGCTCGCCGACGAAATTGCGCAGTTCCTCAGCGCTGATAGTCTTGTCCTTGTGGCAGACGATATAGGCGACCGGCACTTCCTGCCATTTCGGATCGGGCTTGCCGATCACGGCCGCCTCGGCGACGCAGGGGTGGTCGTGCAGTACGCGCTCGACCTCGGCGGGATAGATGTTCTCACCGCCGGAGATGATCATGTTTTTCTTGCGGTCGTGAATGTAGAAATAGCCATCATCGTCACGCGTGCCGATATCGCCGGTGTGATACCAGCCATCGCGCAGCGCTTCGGCGGTCGCTTCCGCATTGCCCCAATATTCGTAGAGCACGTTTGGGCCGCGGATGACGACTTCGCCGGCCGTGCCATGTGGCACTTCGCGGCCGTCGTTGTCGACAACCTTGGCTTCGCAATGCAATCCTGGCAGGCCGGTTGATGTCTTGCGGCTGAGATCGCCGCCGAGCCGTGTGTACACCGAGACGGGTCCCGTTTCGGTCGAGCCATAGACCTGCAACACCGGCAAGCCGCGGCGTTCGAAGCCCTCGATCAGCGGGACGGGCACCTGCGCCGAACCGGTCGAAATGGCCCGCAGCGACGAAATGTCGGTGCTGCTCCATTGCGGATGCTGTAGCACGGCCTGCATGACGGCTGGCACCATGAGCACGAGGGTCGGCTTCTCCTCGGCAATGGATTTCAGCATTGCATCGGGCGTGAAGCGCGAATGCACGGTCACGGTCGCGCCAAGCTGCAACGCGGGTGTTGTCTGGATGTTGACGCCGCCGACATGAAACATCGGGAGCACGGTGAGGATATGATCGTCCGACCGCATGTCATGCAGATGATGACTCATGGCGGCGTTCCAGATCAGTGCCTCCTGACGCAGCACCGCGCCTTTCGGCCGTCCCGTCGTACCGGATGTGTAGACGAGCAGCAGCGGGTTCGACGTGTCTGTGTGTGGATTGCGGCCATCGCCGGTGCCGGCCGCGAGCAGTCCGTCAAAAGACAGGGCGTGATCGGGCACAAAATCGAGGCCGACCACCTTGATATCGGGCAGCGCGGTGGCGAGCTGCGAGATAACGGCAGAGAATTCCTTGTCGACCACCAGCACCTTCGCGCCGGAATCCGACAGGATGTAAAGCTGTTCGGGAACTGCCAGCCGCCAGTTCAGCGTCACCAGCATCGCGCCAAGGCGCGCGCAGGCATAGAGCAGCACAAGGTAGTCGGCGTGATTGGCGGCAAGGATCGCAACGCGATCGCCGCGGCCGACACCGAGTTCGGATTTCAATCCGCGTGCGGTCTGCGCAATGCGTTCATGGAACGCTGAAAAGCTGAGCGTGCGGCCTTCGAAATGAATCGCGGGCTTGTCCGGCGTGAACGCCGCATTGCGGTCGATGAGATCGGAGAGGTCCATTTGGTGTCAGTCGTCCCCGCGCAGGCGGGGACCCATACTCGGGAGCGTTGAAGGATGTACATCTGCGCAAGTCAGCGGC
>JAEXXW010000198.1 GCA_023405565.1 Pseudomonadota bacterium | reverse complement strand
CCAGTTCCTCAGCCGAAACAATGCGGTCCGATTGCAGCTCGATGCCGCTGATCTGCAGCGGGCGGCCGCTCGAATCGAAGAAAGGATCGATCGTGACAGTCGATTTGTTCTCAAAAAGTATTGTGAGCCGCTCGCCGACCCGGACCAGAGTGATCTTTTCGCTGGAGATGGCGGTCAGGTCGAGCTTGACCGACCCGTCCATCTGAATGGTGATGGCTTGGCCGTCAGCGGGGCGCGTGACTTTGATGATTTTCGGGGCAGTTGCGGCATTGGGAACAGAAACGGCTTGGGCAACCACAAAAGGCGCGTTCATAAAATAGGCACTCCCGCTGAACAAAAAATGTTCAAGAAATGAATTATTTCCTATGATCTTGCGAATTAAGGTATTATTAAGCTAAAATTCGGTCAACGGTCGCCGAGCGATGAACCGTTGAATTTGCGCGTAAAGGTTATTGGCGATGCGTCCGGGACACGGATTTTGAGAGGACGCTCGATCAGGCTTTGAGGACGAGACTTTTTGGGGGATTATTAACTATGCTGAACTGGATTGGTCGCGGATTTGCCGCCTTTTGTCTCGGCATCGTCGCTTCGGCTCTGCCAGGATCTTCTTCATTTGCAGGCGGTTATATCCCGGTCGGCGGTTATTCAGGACCGCTGGCCTTGGCGTGCGACAACAACCGCACCTACCCGCTGCGCGTGCGCGCCGTCAGCGACATTGGCGAGATCGTCACGGGCTATCTGGTCGTATCGCGCCAGAGCGTTCACGTTCGCTTGATTCCGATGGGTGACGGCTATCGTTATGCCGGACGCGGCATCTGGTTCGACGGCAAACGTGACGTCGCGATTCTCTATTTCGGTGAGAATCACACGACAAACTGCACCATCGTCCGCGATGGCGGTGAGGTCATTGCCGTCAGAGGTTGATTTCCGAAGACGGCGGCTGCGCCGTTAAAATTAAAACAAGAACGACGTCATCGCTTCGAGAGTGCCTGTCTGCGACCAGCCGGACGCGTCAGGCCTTCGGGTACATGCGCGATCGTCTCCACGGCACTGCCGCACCAGACCTATATTGCCTGACATCACATGTTAGCCGATCGCAGGACGATAAACCTCGTGGTCTGCCCCTGCAGCAACCCGCCAAGCTCTGCCTCGCACATGTTGGCTCTCCCTTCCCTTGGAGGAGATGATTGCCCGACCTATGCTGAGAGAGAGAGAGAGAGAGAGAGAGAAATTATCATCTCGCCGCGATCCACCATCGTGTCACGGGAGAAAGGTCGTCTGGCATCCAGCGATACTCGCCGCCTTCAAACCTGCCGCGGCCTGCCAAGATCAATGGAGACGATCTTGCCCTCTTTGTCCGTGCAGCTCGCCACTTTTCCGTTGAGCCAATCCTGATTATCGGCGAGCGCAAGAAGGCCTTCACGCATCCTCATCAACCGTTCTCGTTCTTCACCGCTTGAACGGGGATCGTTCGCCTGATCGATACATTGCATCGCCCAGCGACGAAGATCGGACGAGACTATCGGTATCTGCATTGGCCGCACCTCCAAACTCAACATGCGACAGCACATATCGTCATAACCGGGCACATCATTTTTTACCGCTCCGGTAATGAAAGCATTTTACACGCACACACAATTGCCAACCAGTTTCAAATCGCAGGCTTTCGATATCACACGTGTTAGTGATGCAATGACCTGTGTTTTTTGACACAAGCCATAGCCTTGCACGAAAATTGTCCGAAAATTTTCCAACGGCGTGCCTGAAAAAATTTGATGCATTCAGTTCGGCGCCTGGTGTTGCAGCGGCAAAATCAATAATTGCTGGCCTTGGCCGACGGCGCCATAAGCACGACGTGCTTCGCCATCAATAGTGCCACGCGAGCGCACGGGCTTCGGCGCGGCTCTTCCATTGGGCTTTCGTGTCGTGACGGGCGGAGCAGGATCGGGTCTGACAGACATGACCTGCAGCGGATTGTAGATATATTTTTTGGTCGGCTCGATCCACACCGGCTGACGTGAAGGATTGTCCGCATTTGTCGCCTGAGCTGCAAATTCGGGCGTGCTGGCTATCGCCGTGGTCTGCGCTTCCGGTTCGATGGGGAGATGGGAGTGATATTCACCCAGCGCCCAACTGCCCGCTGCCAGAATTCCAAAGACAAGACAGGTGGCAGATGTCAGATAAATCAGTAATGCTTTCATTTCACGCATGACGCACTGGCACTCCGCTGGCGTAGCCGCTCAACTCACCTCATCCGCTCGATCAAATTTTCTCGCTGCGCTTCTCGGCGCGGCACTATAGGTGCGGAAGTGGCGCCTGGCTTCGAGCACTCCTCGCTGCGCTTAAGCACAGGTGACGCAGGCCGGAGGCATTCGCATGTTATTTTGACAAAATGCGACGTAGCGATTTTCGCGCTGAAGCTTTATTGCGCGACTGCGGCCCCATAGAATGGCCGCCCAACACAAAGTATCGCAAAGTATCTGATCAGAGCATGGCAGAACAAAGCCCGCAAACCGGCTCCATCGGGGTCGTATTCCTTCACGGCGTAGGTGGCTCGTCGCACGTCTGGCAACCACAGGTAGAATCGTTTCGGGCCGCTGGCCTGGAGCCACTGCCGCTCAACCTGCCCGGCTATGGCGGCCGGCCGCCGATCGAGCGCATTGATTTTGAACAATTTTCGGAGGACGCCGAGGCCGCGATCGCGAAAGCCGGCTTCGACCGGCCGGTGCTGGTCGGCCATTCCCTCGGCGGCATGATCGCGCAGACCATGCTGCGGCGGCGGCCGGACGGATACCGCGCTGCCGTCCTGGTTGGCACAAGTTCTGCTTTTGGTCGGCCCGATGGTGACTTCCAGAAGAAATTCGTGGCTGACCGGCTCGCCCCGCTGCAATCCGGCAAGACAATGGCTGAGCTCGCGGCCGGAATGATCAACGAAATCATAGGCCCTGCCCCCGATGCCAAGGGCAAGGAAATGGCGATCGCCTCGATGGCGGCGGCGCCCGCCGCGACCTACAAGG
>JAEXXW010000155.1 GCA_023405565.1 Pseudomonadota bacterium | reverse complement strand
GTGCATCGCTTGCACGACGATCAGAACTTCACCGATGGCGGACGATCGGCATCGGCCGTCGCGGTGAAGGTCTCCATCGGCTTGTGGTTGCGATAGATGGTCGAGGCCCAGATCGAACCCGGCAAGGTGCGCAGCTCGGTATTATAGACGCGGACCGCCTCGATATAGTCGCGCCGTGCGACAGCAATACGGTTTTCTGTTCCCTCAAGCTGTGATTGCAGCGCCAGATAATTCTGGTTCGACTTCAGGTCGGGATAATTCTCCACCGTCGCGATCAGCCGGCCGAGCGCACCGGACAATTGCGCCTGCGCGGCCTGGAATTTCTTGAATGTCTCGGGATCGTTGACGGTGCTGGCGTCCACCTTGATTTGCGTCGCCTGCGCACGGGCGTTGATCACGGCCTCAAGAACGTCCCTCTCCTGCTTGGCGTAGCCCTTCACGGTCTCGACCAGATTCGGAATCAGGTCGGCTCTCCGCTGATACTGGTTCTGTACGTCCGACCATTTCGCCTTGGCCTGCTCCTCGAAGGTCGGGATGTTATTAATGCCGCAGCCCGACACCATCAGCGCGAGCAGGAGGGCAGCGAAAAGGTGCGGCAAGCGGCGAGCCAAGAGAAATGCCGGCGCAGTCATCATCGGATCTCCACATATGATGGCGAATTGCGTGGTTAAGGATGCTTTAACCCTCGCGACGCCGGTAATCCATTTTACAGTATCTAAAAGCATGTAGGGGAGAATAGCTGCCCTTTGGCAGTAAAGTCCTTGTCATGGAAATGTTGGCTCGAAACGCCGACCCGACGTCCCGGGTCAGACACAGTGCGGCGTTCTGTGGTCTGGTTCTGGTTCTCATTATCATCGTCCTGGTTCTCGCCTACAGCATGTGGACCAGCCGGCAGTCCGACTGGAAACGCGCGGCGGAGGCGGGACACAGTCTGGCAAAGGCTCTTGAGGCGGAAATCGCCAGCAACATTCTTGATATCGATATCGCTCTTCAAGGCGTTCAGCAGAAGATACAAAATCCCGCCATCATGGCACTTCCCACCGATTTGCGGCGCATGATGCTGTTCGATCGGGCGGCCGCCGCGCAGAATCTGAGTGCCATTGTTGTCACCGACGAGCGAGGCGATCCGATTCTGAGTTCATTGCCGTTCGACGAATCGTCGATGAATAACCGGTCGGACCGTGAGTATTTCATCCATCATCGTGAGAACGCTTCTGCATCTTCTTTCATTGGACGGCCCATCAATGGCAGATCGTCCGGCCTGGAAGTCATTACGGTCAGCCGCAGGCTGAATCGGGCGGACGGTTCTTTCGGCGGAGTGGTGATCGGCGCACTGGATCTCGATTACTTCAAGAAGCTTTTTGCGGCGACGGCTTTGGGCGAGCGCAGCAATATCACGCTCGTGCGCAGCGACGGTGTGTTGCTGATGCGATGGCCATATGCGGCATCGATGATCGGACGCGATACGAGCGGGACGGCATTGTTTACGCATTTCGCGTTATCCAATGTCGGCCAGTTCGAAAGCAAGACGCTCATCGACGGTGAGCACAGACTCATCAGCTACCGGCAGATCAAGTCATTGCCCCTGATTTTGGGGGTCGGGCAGGCGACCGATGTCATCCTCGCGCAATGGTTTCACGACGCATTGCTTTGGAGTGCGATCATTCTGGTATTGTGCGTTCTGGCCTTTGTTCTCGCGACCTTGCTGTTTCGCGAGTTGCGCCAACGCGCGCGTGAGGCTCATCAGTCCGCTCACCTGGCGATGCGGGATGGATTGACCGGCCTGTATAATCGCCGGTTTCTCGATACGCATTCGAAACGCGAATGGTCGCGCGCTGTTCGCAACGGGACGCCGTTGTCGCTCGCGATGATCGATGTCGACCATTTCAAAAGCCTGAACGACAGGCTGGGTCATCAATACGGCGACGAGGTTCTCCGGCGTCTTGGGATGGCGATCGCGAAAAGCGTAAACCGTGGAGCCGATCTTGGTGCCCGATATGGCGGTGACGAGTTCGCCATTCTGTTGCCGGACACCGACGATGCCGGCGCTCAACTGATCATCGACAGGATCCGTGCCGCGCTGACGGACCTTTGCAGTGAAGGAGAGGTCGTAGCGCCCAATCTGAGTGTCGGGATCGCGTCGATGCCGCCGACGCTGGCCACCTCGCTTGAGGAATTGCTGAATGCGGCCGACATGGCGCTCTATTCGGCGAAGGCGAAAGGCCGCAATCAAACGGTTGTATTGACCGTCGGCATCGTCGCGAATGTCGTGCCGATGAGCGCGTTGCCATCCGTCCGGGCATCCTGATTTCCGTTCGCCGGCCTTGGCCGTCCGGAAATCACGGAAAGGTCCTCGACGGAACCGCCAAATTGGAGCGGGCGATGGGATTCGAACCCACGACCCCGACCTTGGCAAGGTCGTGCTCTACCCCTGAGCTACACCCGCATCCTTGGTGTCCGGCGGAAGGCCGCCGGGGCGCTTCCTATGCCAAAAGCCCCCAGCCATTGCAACCGGCGAGCGGGCTGTTGATGAAAATAAAGCGGCTTCCCCGGCAATCAAGGTTGATTATGGAGCCGGACGCGGTTACCCGCTCGGGTCCGCCGGGTTCCCCTCCACCATTTTGCCGACCATGCCAGCCACCCCCGACGAGCTTTTTGCCTATCTCGACCGGCTGGGAATCGCCCATTCCACGGTCTCGCATCCGCCGATGTTCACGGTGAACGAGGCCCAGTCCCTGCGGGGGACGCTGCCCGGCGGCCACAACAAGAATTTGTTCCTCAAGGACCGGTTCGGCGCCCTTTATCTCGTGGTCCTGCTCGAGGATGCGCGAATCAATCTGAAAACACTGCCGGACATCATCGGCAGTGGTCGCATCTCCTTCGGCTCGGCCGACCTTCTGCGCGAGGTGCTGGGGGTCGAACCCGGCTCGGTGACGCCGTTCGCGCTGATCAACGACACGGCGCGCCGGGTTACCCCCGTGCTCGATGCCACGATGCTGGAGCACGACATCCTCAATTATCATCCGCTGCTCAATACCATGACCACCACGATCGCCCGCGATGATCTCATCCGGTTCGTCCAGTCGACCGGGCATACCCCGATGATCCGGCCTGTGGCCGAGACATCGGCGGCCTGACCTTGCCGATTGCATTTGCCATCGCGGTGGCCATTTAATGGGCTGACCTTGTAAGAACTTGGACCGGGCGGCTCGCCCGCAGGGATTGCTGACAATGCTTGAGAATATCGGCGAGGCGCCGACCACTGCGCCCGGCGCGGACCTGATCGCAGACACGACCACGCAGACCTTCGTCAAGGACGTGATCGAGGAGAGCAAGCGCCGTCCGGTGCTGGTCGACTTCTGGGCGCCATGGTGCGGACCCTG
>JAEXXW010000101.1 GCA_023405565.1 Pseudomonadota bacterium | reverse complement strand
CGTCAAAGCAATGCCGGCGCTTGCGGCGAGCTGGGCAATCAGCGGAATATCCATCAAGTCTCTCCGGGCCGCATGTTCCGTTTGGCGGAATAAATTGTCTCGCCGGACTATCGCCGCTGAGGCGGCCGGCAATCAACTGTTGCAATCAGGTTGCTATTTCAGGCGCTCGATCAAGGCCATGGCTGCGGCCGGAGCGCGCACCTTGGCCTCATGGATAAAGTAGACGAACACGTCGCGGCCTTGCTTCTTCGGCTTGGTGGTGGGATCGATCAGTGGCAGGTCGTCCGGCATGCCGCCGCGCGCCCAGATGGTGACGCGATCGGTCCAGGCATCGAGCGCTTTCGGTGGATAGCCGGTCTTCAGCTTTTCCTCGCCCTTTTGCAGGCGCGCATAAACGAAGTCAGTGGTGATATCGGCGATGGCCGGGTAAGTCGCATGTTCGGCAAAGACCACAGCGATTTGAAACTGGCGTAACAACCTGACGAAGGCTGGTGTGCAGAAGCTGTCATGCCGCACCTCGACGACATGCCGCATCGCACGGCCATCGAATTCGGCCGGAAGCAACTCGAGAAACTTTCCAAAGTCAGCTTCGTCGTATTTCTTGGTCGGGGCGAATTGCCACAGCAGCGGTCCGAGGCGGTCGCCGAGTTCGGTGACGCCGGAATGCAGGAATTTCTTGATCGAGTCCCCGGCTTCGGCGAGCACGCGCCGGTTCACCGCAAAGCGTGGTCCTTTCAGCGAAAAGACGAAGCCGTCCGGGACTTCCGATGCCCATTTGCGATAGCTGGCCGGGCTTTGTGTCCGGTAGAATGTGCCGTTGATCTCGATCGAGGTCAGATGCTGCGCTGCGTAGCTCAGTTCCTGCGCGTGGGGGAGCCCCTTCGGATAAAAGACCCCGCGCCACGGCTCATAGGTCCAGCCGCCAATGCCCGTGTAGATATGGCCTTGTTTGACCGCCACGCCCGTCTCCTCATGTTGTGCAACCATATCCCAGGAAGCGACTTATGTAGAAACCCGGTTTCCAATCGGGTGGCGATGGTATTTTCGGGGGGGCTTTTGTTTGTCATGGGTCATGCTAAAGCCCGGTCTCTGAGAGCCGGGGGCCGTCAAGGCCAGCCGCCTCAATCTCTCGATGCTGAAAGGATTTCCCCTATGCGTTCACTTCTGCTGGCGGCCACAGCGGCTGCAACACTCGCCATGTCCATGTCATCGGCCGATGCGCAATCGCGGACCCGCGTCGGTAACCTGACCTGCAATCTGGCGCCGAGCGTCGGCATGGTGATTGGATCCCAGCAGCAGGCCGCTTGCGTTTTCCAGCCGACCCGTGGCCGCCCTGAGCGCTACCATGCGATGATCTCCCGGCTTGGCATCGATCTCGGTGTGAAGGAAGGCGGCCGTTTGTACTGGGCGGTGCTCGCTCAGTCGGCTCATGTTCCGCCGCACTCGCTCGTGGGTGATTATGTCGGCGCCAGCGGGCAGGCCGCCTTCGGCGTGGGCGCCGGCGCCAACGTACTGGTCGGTGGATCGGACCGTTCGTTCTCGCTGCAGCCTGTATCGCTCTCGGCCCAGCGCGGCGTGAATGTTGCCGCGGGTGTTGCGGCGCTGTCGCTGCGCTAATGATCGGCAAGCGTTGAATGACAAAGGCCCGGCGAAAAGCCGGGCCTTTTTTGTTCGCGCAATCTCATGCGCCCGGTACGCTGCCGGGCGGCAGGAAGTCCACTTCATGCGCGGCCGAGCGGCGCACGACCTCTTCCGGATCGGTGAGGTTGTGCAATTGATCGAACAGCTCCTTGAGTGAACGTGACGGCGACACCCAGAAGAATGCGCGCGTCGGCTTATCTGTTCTGTTGTAATAGCCGTGCGGCAGCCCCATCGGCATCTTGACGAGATCGCCGGTGCTGGCCTTCACCCATTTGCCATCGAGATAGAGATCGAAGGTGCCTTCCAGCATGTAGATGAACTCATCCTGCGTCGGATGAATGTGCGGCGGAACGAACGTGCCGGGCGGATCGAAGGTCTCGAATGAAAACGACGAGGCGCAATTCGATTTCTCATAATAGGTGTGCCCGAGAATATTCCACACCGTCGGCGTCTGGCTCTGGCCAGCCGGTGTGATGCCCGGGATCAGCTTGATATCTGTCATCGCGGAAAATCCTTGCTGTTGAATTTTGAGATCACGCCGCCGCGGCAAGTGCAGGATCGGCAAAAAGCGGAACGATCGTACCCGGTTCGTCGAAGCCGCCGGCAACCTTGTCGGCGAGATCCTGCTTACTGGACGCCCGCGCCAGCAGTTCGACGACATGCGGAGGCGGCGGCATCAGGATCATGTTGCTCCACATGGTCGAGGCCTCGACACGCTGGAATGACGCTTCGAATGTCGCGTTCATCCAGGACGCATCGTAGGAGGCGTCGCCCCGCTTCACAATCGCGTCGAGATAGATCGCCGCAGCCTTGATCGCGTTGTTCGAACCTTGTCCGACGATTGGATCGTTGAGGATCACCGCATCGGCAAGGCCGAGGATCGGCTTGCCGGACGGCAAAGAGCCGACGCCTTTGCGGACCGTCGGTGCGACGCGGCCGGCGAGGCTGCCATTGGCGTCGGTGGGCGTGGCGTCGGCAATGCGCTCGTACTCCCACGACACGAATTGCTTGATCAGCGATTTTGTTTTCGCCAGCTGCGTATCGATATCCATTGCTGCTTCGAACACATCGAGCGGGCCGCCGGGCACGGCTTCAAAGAACAGGATCTCGCATGGTCCCGACAGGGTCAGGCAGGGGATCATGAACAATTCGCCGGCACCGGGGATCAGCGTCGCCGTCACGCAGGTCTTCTCGTAAGGCGTCGTGCCCTTGGTGTAGACGACCGACAAGGCACGCATCGGCTTGTCATAGGGCGAGCGCGCATCATCGCGGTCGAAGAGTTGCGCCACCGGCCCCTTGCCGGCGGCGACAACGACAAGGTCGCTGTCGGTGGCATAGCGCTCGAGATCGGGGATACCGGCATCGGTAATCTCCAGCGTACCGCCTTGCGCGACAAACGCCTCCATGAAGCGTGGAAATTTCACGCGCTGGTCGACCGACTGTGCCGGCGCGACAAGATCGCCGATAAAGCCGAAGGCTTTGTTGCCCGAGCCGTCCGGAGCCGCCACCGAAACCCGCATGCCGGTGATCGCAGGCGCGGTGTCATTCCAGAAGTCGAGGCCGAGCCGGCGTTCCTCGGCACGCGCCGTGCCAAACACGCATTGCGTTGACATGACCTTGCCGTTGGCGATGTCGGCGCCGGAACGGTTCTGCACGACCCGCACGGCATATCCCGACTGCAAAAGACCGATGGCGAGGACGAGGCCGGCCTGACCGCCGCCGACGATGGTGACATGGCGCATGATCTGAACTCCGCAAAGCGAGGGTGTCCGTTGCGGAAGGAATTGGATGACGGCCTTGGCGCGGCGTCTATCCATCTGGCGCAGCGAATATCCACCGGACGCGGATTTCTGCACCCCCAGGGTCGGAGCGCCGAAATTTGATGCTGGCCTTTGGCTGTCCGCTGTCACAGACTGGTCATGTGAAGTCCTGTTTGGGAGAGCAGGATGATCCAGACGGGTCATGTCTCTACGCCACCGCTCGCTTGTTTCAATGCGGTCAATACGTTCGACCCCGGCGAGGCCGAAGACGGCGTCGCCCGCATTTTCTGTCCGCATCGCCTGACGCCGATAAAGCGCGGCGCGCCGGGCTTTCATGCGATGCACAATTCGGCGCGTTTTGACGGCTATTCGGTCAATTACGTGCAGTATGGCGCCGAGGTCGACATCGACCCTGGCCGGCTGGACGGCTTCTTTCTGTTGCAGGTGCCGCTCGCCGGTGCGTCCGATGTGCGCTGCGGTGCGGCCCGTGTCGCCTCGTCACCGGAGATCGCGACGCTGCTCTCGCCGACATTGCCGACGGTGATGCGGTGGCATGCGGGCTGCAGCAAATTGATCGTGCTGGTCGAGCGCAAGATCGTGGAGGGCCATCTCTCGGCCTTGCTCGATCGTTCTTCGGATGCCGTGGAATTCGATGCTGCGGTGCCGCTGACCGACGCCATCGGTCAGGCGATCCGCGCACATGCGATATTGATGCAGCAGGCTGCGATGCAATCCATCGTCCTTCCGGCCGGCAGCGGACGGCTGGTGCAACGCGAATTGCGCAACGGCCTCGTCGGCTTGCTGCTGACGGGGCTTCCGCACGACCATAGTGCGATGCTGGCACAGGGCGCGGCAATGCCTGCGCCGGGGCATGTAAAGCGGGCCGAGGATTTTCTCGCTGCGCATCCTGATCGCGAGGTCAGCGTGACCGAGTTGGCGGATATCGCCGGGGTGAGTCTGCGCTCGCTGCAGGATGGGTTCCGGCGTTTCCGTAATATGACGCTGACGGACGCCATTCGCAACGCGCGCCTTGCTTACTGGCGGCGGCTTCTGCAATCGCCGCCGGACGGTTGTGGTGTCGGTGCGCTGGCGATGACCGCGGGCCTCACACATCTCGGCCGCGCCGCAGCGCTTTATGCCAGGCGCTATGGCGAAACGCCGTCCGATACATTGCGGCGGCATCGTCGCGCGAAACAATAAGACGCTTTACGGAAAAAAGACGCTTACTGGAACGCGACTTCGGCGAAGCTGCGCAGCTTGCGCGAATGCAGCCGCTCCCATTCCTGCGATTTCAATTTCTCGATTGCACGCAGACCAATGGTGAGATGCTGGCTGACGCGCTGGCGATAGAATTCGGCCGCCATGCCGGCGAGCTTGATCTCGCCATGCAGCGGCTTGTCGGAGACGCAGAGCAGGGTGCCGTAGGGCACGCGAAAGCGAAAGCCGTTGGCGGCAATCGCGGCCGATTCCATGTCGAGGCCAATGGCGCGCGACAGCGACAGGCGCCGGATCACGGCGGCATGGTTGCCGAGCTCCCAGTTGCGATTGTCGACGCTCGCCACCGTGCCGGTGCGCATGACTCGTTTGCGCTCATAGCCGGCCAGGCCCATGACCTCGCCGACCGCCTGTTCGAGTGCGACCTGCATTTCGGCGAGCGCCGGGACCGGTACCCAGAGCGGCAATTCTTCATCGAGCACATGATCCTCGCGCACATAACCGTGCGCCAGCACATAATCGCCGAGCTTCTGCGAATTGCGCAGGCCCGCGCAATGGCCGAGCATCAGCCAGGCGTGCGGCCGCAGCACCGCGACATGATCAGTGATGTTGCGGGCGTTCGAGGGGCCTGTGCCGATATTGATGATGGTGATGCCGTGACTACGCGGCGCGACCAGATGATAGGCCGGCATCTGCGGCAGGCGTGGCATTGGCGCGTCGGTGACGGCCTTGCTGCCAAGTCTTGCGTTGGGCGTGATGACATTGCCCGGTTCGACAAAGGCGTCATAGTCAGGATCGCCCGCGGCCATCCGCTCGCGACATAGCCGGACGAAGGCATCGATATAGAACTGGTAGTTGGTGAAGATGACATAGTTCTGGAAATGCTCCGGGTCCGTGCCGGTGTAATGGAACAACCGGTGCAGAGAGTAGTCGACACGTGCTGCGCGGAACATGGCGAGCGGGGCCGGCGCACCGGGCGGCAATTGCAGCGTGCCGTCGACGATGGCGTCATCCATGGTGGCAAGATCGGGCGTGTCGAAGCGGTCGCGCAACGGCGGTCCGTCCGTCTGGATGCCGCCCGATGCGAGGCTTGCGGCGATCGCTGACGCATAGGCGAAATGAATGGGGATCGGCTCACTCGACTCGCCGATTTCGACCGGTACCTTGTGGTTGTTGAGCAGCAGTTCGATCTGCTCGATGAAATAATCGTGGAACAGGTCGGGACGGGTGATGGTCGTTTCGTGTGTTCCCGGGCCATAGACAAAGCCGTAGGCTAGGCGGGAGTCGACACGCGCATAGGTGTCGGTGGTGATCCGGACGAAGGGATAGGTCGCGCGCACCCGTGTCGCGAGCGGCTGGCCCGCGGCAAAGGCTTCGAATTGCTCGCGGAGGAAGGCTGTGTTGCGGTGATAGATATGGGCGAGCTGGGCCACCGCCGATTTGGCGTCGGCGAATTCCCGCGTGGCGATAGGCTCAGGGGACAAGAATGGTGGGCGGTCCTGCATAAGGCAGAGATTCTACCGCATCGCGGTGAAGTCAAGCGAGTGCGGCGCGGCCGCACACGGGCTCGAACCGACATGAGCGAAAAAAGGCCCGGATTTGTTCCGGGCCTTGTCGGAAAAGTCATTGGTGAAAGAAACCGGTCATTGTTTGGCAACGGCCTTGCTGCGCGCAGCTGATCATAGTCATCCTCAGAACTTGTAGCTGATACCGCCGCGCACGATGTCACTGGTCAGTTTTGTTGAAAAATTGAAAGTTGATGTTCGCGGACTCAGCGTCGTGACCAAACCGGATGCATCGATCGAGCCGAGGTCTACGTGGAGATACTCGACGCTTATGATCCAGTTATTCGTGAAAGCGTAGTCAAGGCCGCCGCCGACTGCCCAGCCGAACCGCGTCTGGCTGGACGCGGCTGAGCCATTGTCGAAGGTCGAACCGAGCGGTGAGTGACCACGATAAATGTCGGAAAACTTGACGTTGGCGAAGGCGGCACCGCCCGTCGCATAAATGAGAGTTCTGTCCATCGCGTAACCCGCGCGGCCACGAATCGTAGAAAGCCATGTTGTCGAAACGGTCGTATCGAAGGTCGCGAAGTCTGGTATTCCGGGCGGCGGCACGACGCCGAACGGATAGCCGGTCGTTGTGTTGGCTGAGTTGAAGCGAAGTGATGAGATATCCGCCTCGACGCCATAGACAAACATGTTCGATTGCCAGTTGAAGCCGATTTTCCCGCCGAAGATGGCGTCGGTTTCGGACAAGGTCCGGGACGCAACCGCCTGCAGACCGGGTATCTGTGCGGGATCGTAAAGAGCGGCGGAGCCATTCACAACGCCGAGATCGACGTCGGCTTTCGTCCATGCAGCGCCTGCCGTTCCTCCGATATAGAGGCCGCTCCAGTTATAAGCGGCAACAGCTGCGGGTGCCGCCTTGTAAACTGGTGCGGTCCGCAAGTCGGCCGCCATAGCCGACGCAAAGCTGATCTGCAGCGTGATGATGCTTAAGGCAACAGAACGTCCAAGTCCCACGTGATCCCCCTGAAAGTAGCCTTGGCTACCAGTCGTCAATCTCGGGATGACTTGCCGGAGTCGGCCCGCGGCCGTCTTGCACCCACGGGCGTTGATGCAGGCCGTCGCGGCAGACACCTTGCAATTCTTTTGGTTGTGGCATCGTTGCAACGATGGAGACAGTGGCAGCGCCTCACAGGATTGACCTGTAAGGCGCTGTTCTTGATCTCACAGGCAACCCTCGGAAGGTGAGTGCGATCTGCATCGGGACACAGTCTGGCTGCCTCTGGGCGGAGGTCCCGCAGTCGTGGTATGCACAATGTTTGCGAGCTTTCTTTCTCTTGGACGAATGTGAAGAAAATCGTTTTTTCCTCGGATCAGCTTCCGGCCCATCTCGACAACAAGGCCCGCTTTTCACTGTGGCGGGAGCTATGGATAGACCTGGTTGGTGCCGCCGATATGGCGCACAACGATGACCGGACGTTCCACGCATCGACGGAAGCCGTACCGCTTGGCGATATCAGCGTTGGCCGGTTCGAAACGACAACGGATCTGTGGGCGCGTCGCCCACAACATCTGTCCTCGAATGAACGTGAAGATATCGGGATCTGCTTCAATCGCAGCAGATATGCGCAATCATTCGAGCAGCGGGGACGAGAGTTTCTCCTGACTCCTGGCTGCGTGCTGGTGAACACCAACGCTCTGCCGGTCGAGAGCAGGACAAACGGGAGAATTTCATGGACCATGGCGCTTGTGCCGCGTTCCCAAATTCTGGAACGGGTGCCTGACGCTGATGAGAGGCTGGCGACACTTCTCGATCCTCTCAATCCGCTCGTGCGGCATCTCGGAAACTACATCGATTTTTTGTTGCTCGCTCCGGACATCGGCAGTCATCCGCAATTGATCGAGAGTTCGCGCGACATGCTACTCGATCTGTTCGCGCTGGCCCTCGGCGCAAACGGCGAGGCCGCCGAGATCGCATCCGACCGCGGTTTGCGTGCGGCACGGATACGGGAGATCGTTGCCGCGATCGAGACGGGCTTCACCGATCCAGCTTTTTCGACCGATGAGGTCGCGAGTGGGCTTGGCTTGTCACGACGCTATGTGAACGACCTTTTGTCCGACACAGGACAGGGCTTTACCGAGCGCGTGCTGGAACTGCGGCTGCAGAAGGCGAGGGCGATGCTGTCCGATATGCGCCATGATGCGATCAAGGTCAGCGACATTGCCTTCGCTTGCGGCTTCAACGAGGTTTCCTATTTCAATCGCCGGTTCCGGGCGCGGTTCGGCTGTTCACCGACGCAATATCGCGGTAGCGGCGGCCGATAACAGGGACACTTCACAAGAGCTCGCTTTCGAGCCTTCGTTGTGTTGTCGCCAGGGGAGAGAGATAAGCTTACCCGCTCTCTTCCTGCTACCCGCCGCAATTATAGATCATGCCGATCGGCGTCGAGGTCCAGCATGGGCCGATGCTGCCGCCGTTATACTGGCCGCCATAGAAGCCGGGCCGACCAAAGCCGTAATAGACTCGTCCGTCCCAGCCAATGAAGCGCCGGTCCGTCATATCCCTTTGGCGCCGCCGCTCACGTTCGGTGGGCGGGTAGCCGGGCAGGAAGCCGTAGCCCTTCCATGTGCGCTTGGTCACCGTGATCTTCGTTGTTTTCTTTTTGCCGGCCGCAAGGGCGTCGTGCGTCGTGATCGGCAGGATGAGCGCAAAGGCAAGCAGCGATCTGAAAATCATCGTCATCGAATCCAGGGTCCAAGCTCAACGATGGGCGCTGCCTGTGGTGAAAGCGAGGCGCGCTGTCACCATTGAAGCAAAACGGTAAAAGAAAAGGGGCCGCTTGCGCGACCCCTTCATTAGTCTGCGATGCAGATGGATTAGAAATCCATACCGCCCATGCCGCCCATTCCGCCGCCGCCCGGCATCGCCGGCGCAGCCTTCTTCGGAAGTTCGGCAACCATGGCTTCGGTCGTGATCAGGAGAGCTGCAACCGAGGCTGCATTCTGGATCGCGGCGCGCACAACCTTGGTCGGGTCGATGATGCCCTTGGAGAGCATGTTCACATACTCGCCGTTCTGGGCATCGAAGCCGTAGGTGTACTGGTCCTTCTCGAGGACCTTGCCGACGATGACCGAACCGTCTTCACCAGCGTTGCTGGCGATCTGGCGGGCCGGAGCCTGCAGGGCCTTGCGCACGATCTCGACGCCGGTCTTCTGGTCGTCGTTCTGGGTGCGGACCTTCTTCAGGGCTTCGGTGGCACGGAGCAGGGCAACGCCGCCGCCCGGCAGGATGCCTTCTTCAACCGCAGCGCGGGTGGCGTGCATGGCATCGTCGACGCGATCCTTGCGCTCCTTCACCTCGACTTCGGTCGCGCCGCCGACACGGATCACCGCGACGCCGCCTGCGAGCTTCGCAAGACGCTCCTGGAGCTTCTCGCGGTCGTAGTCCGAGGTGGTCTCCTCGATCTGCGCCTTGATCTGCGCCACGCGCGCGTCGATGTCGGCCTTCTTGCCGGCGCCGTTCACGATCGTGGTGTTTTCCTTCTCGATCAGCACCTTCTTGGCGCGGCCGAGCATGTTGAGCGTGACGTTTTCGAGCTTGATGCCGAGGTCTTCCGAGATCGCCTGGCCGCCGGTCAGGATCGCGATGTCCTGCAGCATAGCCTTGCGGCGATCGCCGAAGCCCGGAGCCTTCACCGCCGCAACCTTCAGGCCGCCGCGCAGCTTGTTGACCACGAGGGTCGCGAGCGCTTCGCCTTCCACTTCTTCAGCGATGATGACGAGGGGCTTGGAGGTCTGGACGACAGCCTCGAGCAGCGGGAGGAGTTCCTGCAGGCCCGACAGCTTCTTCTCGTAGACGAGGATATACGCATCGTCGAATTCGGTGCGCATCTTGTCGGCGTTGGTGATGAAGTAGGGGGAGATGTAACCGCGATCGAACTGCATGCCCTCGACGATGTCGAGTTCGGTCTCGAGCGACTTGGCTTCCTCAACGGTGATGACGCCTTCGTTGCCGACCTTGGCCATCGCCTTGGCGAGGTAGTCGCCGATTTCCTTGTCGCCGTTGGCGGAGATGGTGCCAACCTGGGCGATTTCGTCGTTCGAGGTGACCTTCTTGGAGTTCGACTTCAGGTGCTCGACGACGGCTTCGACGGCGAGGTCGATACCGCGCTTCAAATCCATCGGGTTCATGCCGGCGGCGACGGACTTGGCGCCTTCCTTCACGATGGCCTGGGCGAGAACGGTGGCGGTGGTGGTGCCGTCACCAGCGAAGTCCGACGACTTCGAAGCGACTTCGCGCACCATCTGCGCGCCCATGTTCTCGAACTTGTCTTCCAGTTCGATTTCCTTGGCGACGGTGACGCCGTCCTTGGTGATGCGGGGCGCGCCGAACGACTTGTCGAGCACGACGTTGCGGCCCTTCGGACCGAGCGTGACCTTCACGGCGTTGGCGAGAATGTCGACGCCGCGCAGCATCTTGTCGCGGGCCTCGACGCCGAATTTGACTTCTTTGGCTGACATGTTGGTTTTCCTTCTGATGGAGGTTTACCCGTCATCCTGAGGTGCGAGCCGCTCTTTGCGGTGAGCCTCGAAGGAGGACGGGCTGTCTGGTGATGTCATCCTTCGAGGCTTGGCTTCGCCAAGCGCCTCAGGATGACGCTTCGGCTCAGGCCGCCTTCTTCTTGGTGCCGGCGTCGGTGATGACGCCCATGATGTCGCTTTCCTTCATGATCAGCACTTCCTGGCCGTCGATCTTGACCTCGGTGCCGGACCACTTGCCGAACAGGACGATGTCGCCGACCTTGAGGTCGATCGGGATCAGCT
>JAEXXW010000042.1 GCA_023405565.1 Pseudomonadota bacterium | reverse complement strand
CAGCAGCCTCACGTTGACCGAAGGCTTCCGCGAGATCGGCGAGCGAATCGCCAATGCGTGATCCGCCCTCGAACAACACAATGCTGGCCGGGATGCGTGCAAGCTCGGCGATGCGCGCGCGGCGCTGTGTCGCCTTCGCCGGCAGAAAACCCTCGAACAGAAACCGGTCCGTCGGCAGGCCGGAGGCGACAAGGGCCGTCAATACCGACGAGGCGCCTGGCAAGGCGGTGACATGCAGCCCGGCTTCGCGCGCCTCGCGCACAAGTTTGAAGCCTGGATCGGAGATCAATGGGGTCCCGGCATCGGAGATGAGCGCAACGGCCGCGCTATCGGCGATGCGGGCAAGCAATTTCGGCCGCGCCACCGCCGCGTTATGCTCGTGATAGGGCGTGAGCGCCGTTTCAATGCCGTAATGATCCATCAGCTTGCGGCTGACGCGGGTATCTTCGCAGGCGATGAGGTCCGCGGCGGCAAGCGTCTGAAGCGCCCGCAGGGTGATATCGCCAAGGTTGCCGATCGGTGTCGCAACGAGATAAAGCCCGGCGGTCAGGCGCGGTGCGGCATGCAGGGTCCCTGCGATGTGGAACACCCGCCGCCGTTCGGGTTGCGTCATGGCAACACTCCCCAAGACTTCCACCCCAAAATGCCTGCCCTGTGGTTAACCATTTTATGACAATATGCCAGATTGCTGCCTCGGGGACTTTCTTCAGGCCTTACTTCGGCGCCTTGTCCAGCCTTACGTCGCGTTCCTGAGGATTTGTCTGTGTCCAGGATATTGCTGAATTCCACGGCCCTGTCTCGCCGCCATTTTGGCGTCACCGCGCTGTCGCTTGCAGCCGCGGGTCTGACAGGCTGCGCCGGTGGTGGCGGGACGATCGGCACTCCGGTCGGTGAGACGCCTGCGGCTCCGCCATCGCCCCAGAGCACTGGAACCATCGGTGCCGGGCAATTCAAGGCGGCGCTGATTTTGCCCTTGTCAGCCGGGGGCAATGCCGGGCTCGCCGCGCAATCGATGAAGAGCGCGGCCGAGATGGCGCTCGCCGAATTCAACAGTCCGGACGTGCAGCTTGTGGTCAAGGATGACGCCGGCAACGCCGGCACGGCCCGTTCGGTCGCCGAACAGGCAATGGATGAAGGCTGCCAGATTATCCTGGGGCCGCTGTTTGCACCGGCCGTGCGGTCAGTCGGTCAAATTGCGCGCCAGCGTGGTATTCCGGTCATTGCCTTTTCTACCGATGCGAGTATCGCCGCGCGGGGCGTGTATCTTCTGAGTTTCCTCCCGGAATCGGATGTTGTGCGCGTGTTGTCCTACGCCTTTTCAACGGGCAAGCGCTCTTATGCTGGGCTTGTACCGGACAATGCCTATGGTTCGGTGGTGGAAGCAGCGTTCCGCGAGGATGTGTCGCGGCGTGGCGGTCGTATCGTTGCGCTGGAGCGCTATCCGTCGGATCGGACCAAGCTCGCCGAGTCGGTGAAGATCGTCGCCCAGTCGGCGCGCAGTGCTGATGCGATCTTCGTTCCTGATGGTGCCGATACGGTTCCCCACGTCGTGGCAGCGCTGCAGTCGGGCGGTGTCGATACGCGCCGCGTTCAATTGCTTGGCACGGGGCTGTGGGATGATCCGCGCATCTTCAACGATGGCGCGATGCTGGGTGGTCTTTATGCCGCGCCGGATGCGGCCGGTTTTGCGGCCTTCTCGCAGCGCTATCGCAGCCGCTTCGGCCAGGAGCCCGTCCGCACGGCAACGCTGGCTTACGACGCGGCCGCGCTTGTCGCGGCGCTGGTCCGCACGCAAGGCCCGCAACGTCCAACCGATGAGATGTTGACCAATTCATCCGGCTTTGCCGGCATCGATGGCGTTTTTCGTTTCAAGCCGGATGGCACCAAAGAACGCGGCCTCGCCGTATTGCGTGTTGCGGCCGGTGGCGGACAGGTCGTGAGCCCCGCTCCGAAGTCGTTCAACGGCTCGGCGTCCTAACTTTCGATGTCGGCTATTTATTCGGCCTCATCCTTCGAGACGCGTTGCTATGCAACGCTCCTCAGGATGAGGGCGGACTAGAAGGCGGTGGACAGCAACTATGCCGCCAGATCCGCAACCACGGCATCAAGGATCGGGAAGGCCGCCTGCGTGACGCGCAGATGGCCTGCCGATGTCGTTTCGACAGCGCCCTCGGCGCGCAGGATGGCGATTCGCTCGTCATCCAATGGCCGGCCGGCAATCGCGGCGTAACGCTTCGGGTCGATCCCCTCCGCGAGACGAAGACCCATCAGGAGATATTCATCGGCACGCTCCTCGCGTGTCAGCGCCTCGTCGACAATGAGGCCATGGCCAAGCGATTCAACACGCATCAGCCAGCTTTCGGGGCGCTTTTCCGTTGCAGTCGCGTAGCGCTTGCCATTCTGTTCCAGCCGGCCATGCGCGCCCGGTCCAATGCCGGCATAATCGTCGCCACGCCAGTAAACGAGGTTGTGCCGGCATTGCGCGCCCTCACGGGCGTGATTGGAGATTTCGTAGGCGACAAGGCCCGCCTTGTCGCAGACCTCCTGCGTCACATCATAGAGATCGCGCGAGAGATCGTCGTCGGGGGTCACCAGTTTGCCGTTCGCATGCAGCGCGAAGAACGGCGTGTCGGCTTCGATGGTCAGTTGATAAAGCGACAGGTGTTCGGCGGCTTCCGAGATGGCGCGGTTCAACTCCGTAGCCCAGTCCCCGGGCGATTGTCCGGGACGCGCGTAAATCAGGTCGAACGAGTAGCGGTCGAAGACCGAGCGCGCGATGCCAACGGCCTTCAGCGCTTCTTCGGCAGTGTGCAGGCGGCCAAGTTCTTTCAGCGATCGATCGTCGAGCGCCTGCACGCCGAGTGACACGCGGTTGACGCCCGCACTGCGGAAGCCGCGAAAACGTTCGGCCTCGACGCTGGTCGGGTTGGCTTCGAGGGTCACTTCCACATCGGGCGCGACCGTCCAGTGCCTGGCGATGCCGTCGAGGATCGCCGACACGGTCGATGGCTTCATCAGCGAGGGCGTACCGCCGCCAAAGAAGATTGTCGAGACGGTGCGATCCGGAACGCGTGCGGCCGTGGTTTCGATCTCGCGAAGGAAAGCCTGCACGTACCGTGCTTCATCGATGCCGCCGTGGCGGACATGACTGTTGAAATCGCAATACGGGCATTTCGACAGGCAGAACGGCCAATGGATATAGACGCCGAAAGCCTGCGCGGGGTGAATCGTTAACGTCATATTAATCATCTTACCGCGCCGCGCGTGATGCAGCCAGTGAGAATATGGCGATCATTAAAATTGTAACGATCGGGAACTTACCTTCTGTTTTCCGAGCGTCGAATCAGGTCTTCTGATCGCAATTGAACGGCGGCCTTGTTTTTGGGGATATCATTTTCATGACGACGACGGTCAATTTCGACCTGAGCGCAACGCTGCAGCAGACGCTCACCGCCGACACCGGCACCTACGCCTATGCGATTGCCTTTGGCGCATCGACCCCGGGCGGTACTGTCGACCTTGTTACCTCGGCCACGCTGATCAATGGCGGTGCGCTGGATCAGTCCTCCATCACGCTGCCATCGCCGAATTTCTACAGCGGCGCGATCTATGTCCTGATCCAGCAGGGCGGCGATGGCACCCTCCTGTCCAGTATCACGGACATCACCGACATCACGCCGGCCAATGCCGTGACCAACAACTACTCGTACCAGTTGTTCGAGGCGACGCTCTCGGGGAGCGGCGAGGACCTAGGCGACATTTCTGCGGTCAATACGTTCGGCTTCACATCGACCTATCAGGTCGCATTTCAGGACGGAAGCACCGATCAGCGCGGGTTCAACACGAGCGGCGCGAACATCTTTGCCACGTTCCCGACCGATGCGGTGACCGATTTCCAGAACAACGGCTTCCCGAATTCGGGCATGCTGGCCAGTGGAC
>JAEXXW010000722.1 GCA_023405565.1 Pseudomonadota bacterium | reverse complement strand
GAATAGGTCAGGGGCGTTTTCGCGTCCTTGGCGAGCTTGATGAGTTCGGGAATAGTCTTCGCCGGCAGATCGGGATTGACGACAAGGATCATCGGCGACTTCACGTAGAAGGAGATCGGCACGAAATCCTTCACGTGATCGTAGTTCACCTTCTTGTAGAGCACTGGATTGATCGCCATCGCTGACGACGTCGAGACCAGCAGCGTGTAGCCATCCGGTTCGGCTTTCGCGACTGTTGCAGCCGCCAGCATCAGCGCGGCGCCCGGCCGATTTTCCACAACGACCGGCTGACCCATCACGGCCTGCAGTTTTTCGGCGTAGATGCGCACGAGTGAGTCCATGCCGCTGCCGGCCGCGAGTGGAACGATGATGGTGATGGGGCGGGTCGGATAAGTCTGGGCCTTGGCGATGGCCGGATAGAAAAGGGCGAGCGTGGCAAGCGCCAGCAGCGCCCGGCGACCGATGGTCGTCGGCATGAGCAAGTCCTCCCTGTGGTCTGGCGCCTTTGCGGCGCTCTCGATGATTCAGCATGACCGGAGGTTGCTGGTCCCGCAAGCGGCAGGAACGGGGTATCCAGAAGCCGTTCGCCCTTTCGCCGCCGCATTCGGCATGTTAACCGGACATATGCAATCCCGTGGGCGGGCGGATTGCGCTATTGCCGGGGCCTTGATGACGGTCGTTTCGACACGACACCATAACGCCGGGCTTGTCGCTGCGGCGGCAGGCGCGGCCTTGCTATGTCTTGTGGCCTCGGATGCGAGCGCCCAGTTCGGCTCGATCTTCGGCGACCCATCGCCGCCGCGGCCGCCAGCCAGTGTGCCGGGCGGTCGGCAGCAGAGCCCGTTTCCGCAGCCTTTCGGTGAGCCGCCGTCGCGTCAGCAGCAATTTCCGCAACAGCAGTCGCCCGACCAGTTCCCGGAGCGGCTGCCGCCCGGACCGCCGCCGTCGGCACGCCGGGCACCGGCACCAGTCCAGGCTGAGCCATTGCCGCCGGCAGATGGCGGACCGGCCAACCAGCAATCCGGCGTCGCTCCGGGGTTGCCCCCGGGCGTGCGTCAGCCGCGCGGTACGCCGCAGCCAGCCAATACAGCGCCGCAGCCCGGCGATGAGGTGGTGAGCGCACCGCCGACCCAGAAGATTCCGAATCAGACCGCGGTCTTTGCCGGCCTCGACAAGATCACCGGCCGAATCATCTCGTTCGATGTGGCGATTGGCGAGACGGTGCAGTTCGGCGCGCTGCAGGTCGTGCCGCGTGTCTGCTACACGCGCCCGCCGACGGAGGCGGCGGCCACGGATGCCTTCATCGAGGTGAGCGAGGTGACATTGCAGGGGGAGGTGCGGCGCATCTTCTCCGGCTGGATGTTCGCGGCGAGTCCCGGTCTCAACGCGATCGAGCATCCGATCTATGACGTCTGGCTGACCGATTGTAAGCAGCCGCTGGTGAAGGTCGCCGAAGATCCAAACCCGGTGCCCCAGGCTGGCACACAGCAGCAGGTGCCGCCGCAGCAGCAGGCCGCACCGGCGCCGCGCCAGCCGCAGGCGGCGCAGCCGCCGCGTCCGCGGCCGCAGGCTCAGCCACAACAGCAGCGTCAGCCTGAATTCAACCGCGCCTTCCCGGCACCGATCCGCTGATCGCGGAGCCGTTGGGATTTCGCATCAGGGCCGTGAATCCTTGGCGGCCTGAGCATTCTTCGTGGCTTGGGAGATGCTGCCGATCTTGGCCGGGTTGACCCTTGTGCGCCGCCTCCGGCTATCGAGCGGCGTCATTCCGGAGTTGCTGGTTCGTCCCGCCGCAGGAAATTCTCGCCCGCTGGCTGTCGATTTCATCGCAAGAGCGCGTTGTGCTGAAGCCTTGAAAGTCTCGCGCGTGGCGATGGCGTGACGACGGGCCAGCTCGCTGTTGATGCGCTTGAGCGCCGAGGCGAAAATCTGCTTTCGGCGCGACGGCTTTTCCACATTGCCTGGAAAGCTTCCACCGCGCGCTTGTCCCTTGCCGCGAATGTGCCGGCGCATCTCCTGCGCCATGGTTCGCTCTTTTGCGCGCAGCGCCCGGATGCGGCCTTGCATGGCCGACAATTCGTCGTTGCCGAGTTGCAGAAGAGCCGGGAAATGCGTCTGCGACACAAGATCGAATTCATCCTTGGTCGTGAGCGAACGTTCGAATTTGAGCGATTGCGCCATTGTGACCTCATCTGAAAAATCTCTGGGCCGCTTAGACTGCGCTGCCAATACGGGTGCTTTTGGGGCGGGCGTGCGGCTCGCGTCACGGCCGCAGGATCCCTCAGTCATGATCCTCCGTCTTTGCGCGAGCCTGCGGCGCTGAGCAGATGTGCTATTTCGACGGCACGGCCAGAGCGGCCAGAGCCACGGCGCCCGGCACCGGATCGTTATCGAGCGCGAAGAAATCCGCTTCGTCCTCAAGCGCGCGCTCGAGCATGCGATTGTAGAGGCGCTTGCTG
Source organism: Pseudomonadota bacterium (assembly GCA_023405565.1). Classification (GTDB taxonomy): domain Bacteria; phylum Pseudomonadota; class Alphaproteobacteria; order Rhizobiales; family Xanthobacteraceae; genus Pseudorhodoplanes. The sequence continues at coordinate 1,832 of JAEXXW010000722.1, read as the reverse complement.
ACTTCGATGGCGCCGAAGCTCGACAGATGCGACGTGACGAATTGCGTATCGAGTAGTGTGAAGCCGCCGGCCCGCAGTCGCGCTACGAGATGGACCAGCGCCACCTTCGACGCATCGCGTTCGCGATGGAACATGCTCTCGCCGAAAAAGGCGCGGCCGAGCCGTACACCGTACAAGCCGCCGACCAGTTCGCCGTCGCGCCAAGTCTCGACCGAATGGCAGTGGCCGATTTCGTGCAGCTTGCAATAGAGCGAGCGGATCCGTCCATTGATCCAGGTGCGGGAACGGCCGGCTTGCGGCTCGGCGCAGCCGTCGATCGTCGCCTCGAAATCACGATCGATGAAAACTTCGAACTGGTCACTTCGCACGGTGCGGGCCAGCCGCCGCGAAACATGGAACCCGTCCAGCGGGATCAGGCCGCGCTGTTCCGGCTCGATCCAGTAAAGCGAGGGATCGTCGGCATTCTCCGCCATCGGAAAAATGCCGCAGGCATAGGCCTTCAGGAGCACCTCCGGGGTGATCTCCACAAGCCCGGTTTCGCGGACGGTGTCTCGGCTCGCCATTCTTTAACTTAACCCCTCGTTATCCCTTGACCCGTTAAATTTTAGACACTTTGCGAACAAATCCCCCGGGCAGGATTTGCTCACCCGGATGTGTTGCGTAAAGGGGGGCCGATCATGGGTCACGAAACCTGGAACGGGAAGGCCACGGCATTCACGTCTGGAGAGGCTGAGCAGGAAGCGGCCGGACGAGACACGCAGACGGGCACATCTCCACACATCTGCATCCTTCTGGTCGAGGATGAAACCCTGATTGCCGAGCTTATTGGCGAAGCGCTGGAAGAGCATGGTTTTTCTGTTCATGCGGTGCCTGACGCTTCCAAGGCTCTGGCTCATCTGTCGGCCGGCGCGCCGGTCGATATCCTGTTCACCGACATCAATCTTCCTGGCGACCTGGACGGTGCGGCACTGGCCAAGCGAGTTCGGGAACTCTTGCCGGACCTGCCCGTGATCTATGCGTCAGGCCGCTGGGGTCTCCTGGAAGAATTGCGCAGCTTACCGCTCTCGATCACCCTGCAAAAGCCCTACAGCCCGGCGCGCGCCTGTGCCGCTGTCGAAGTGCTGATGTCGAAGCGGACGGCCATGCTGGAGAGCAGGAAGGCCTTAGCCTCGTAACTTGTCGAACAGGTTTGTCGGCAACGGCAATACGATCGTTGAGGCGCGATCGCCGGCGATGTTTTGCAGCGCGGTCAGGTAGCGAAGCTGCATCGCTTCCGGCTGCGAAGCAAAGATCTGGCCCGCATTCGCGAGTGTTTGCGCAGCCTGGAATTCGCCCTCTGCGTCGATCACCTTCGCGCGCCGGATACGCTCGGCTTCCGCCTGTTTGGCGATGGCGCGGATCATGCTCTCGTTGATGTCGATATGCTTGATCTCGACATTCGACACTTTCACGCCCCAGGCATCAGTCTGCTCGTCGAGGATCTTCTGGATGTCCGCGTTCAATTTGGTGCGTTCCGATAGCATCTCGTCAAGATCGTGATGGCCCAGCACCGAACGCAGTGTCGTTTGCGATAGCTGGCTGGTAGCCTCGTTGAAGAATTCCACCTGCACAATCGCCTTTTCCGGGTCGATCACCCGATAATAGACGACGGCACTGACTCGGACCGAGACGTTGTCGCGCGAGATCACATCCTGCGGTTCGACATCAAGCACGCGGGTGCGCAGATCGACGCGGACGATCTGCTGCAGCATGGGGATGACGAGGATGAGGCCGGGGCCCTTCACCTTCCAGAGGCGGCCGAGCATGAAGACAACGCCGCGCTCATATTCGCG
>JAEXXW010000718.1 GCA_023405565.1 Pseudomonadota bacterium | reverse complement strand
ATAGAGCACCGGCCAGTCGTCCAGCGCGACACCGTTGCATTCCGACATGAAGCGGAGCTGGCCGAGCCGGAACGTTTTGCCGTCGAACACCCATTCTTCTTCGCTGCCGCAATCGCCGATGCCGCGTCCCTTGTTGAAGCTGGTCAGCGTCATCTTTGCCGGATCGAAGACGGCATTGAGCAGACCGTCCCGCGTTCCGTCGTTCTGCTGTCCATCCATTTTGATCGGCCAGTTGAACGAAACCGGCTTGATTGCCTGCACATTGCCGGCCGGTCCCATCATGTAGACGGACTGGAAATTGTAGGCGCCGCTGTTTTCCGGACAGGAGAATTCATACAGCACGATGCCACCGCCAAGCGGATAGCTATCTTCCAGCTTCGATTTCGGATCGCTTTCGCCGCACAGCGCACGCCCTTTCGCGGTTAATGCTGCGGGCTGCTTGGCCGGCGCTTTCTCCTGTGTCGGTTTGGCGGCGACGATCACCGGCGCGCTCGGTTGTGCCGGAATAGCGGATGCAGGCTTGGGGCCGGGCTTGATCAGCGCCGTCACCGTATCGACACGCTTCTGCTGATCGTCGATCCACAGCAACGCGGCGACGGCGCCCGACATCGAGATCTTGCCGACGGGTGTGTCGACTTGTTTGCCCTGTGCCGGCCGGCGTGTGACGATGATTGCGTGGGCTTTGCGCAACGACTCGATCAGCGTTTTCGCGGCCGGGCCTTCGGCGATCAGGCTGCGGCGATATTCGTTGCCCTCGCCTTCTTCGCCAGTCAGCGCCCGGTCAGGCAGGCCGGGGAGAGCGGGATCGAAGGCCAGCGTATAGTCGGCAGCATCGGCAAGATCGACCGAGATCGTGATCCTGGTGGGAGCGTCGGCAGCGCCGCCGCGCTCTACGCGCAGGTAGCCGCTGTTGGTGGCTGGATCGAAGCCATAGGCCGAGCAGTTCCGCAGGTTGTCACACGCCGCATACCAGTCTTTGAATGACTTGTCGCCGGATGCGCCGGCCGTTGCGGTCAACGCCATCGTCGCAAGTGACACTACAATGAAAGTCCGGACGGTCATTCGCTCAACTCCGCGATCTTGCGTTTCACACCATCACCGACATTGTCCATGAAGGCGCGCACGCGCGCAGTATCCTTCAGCGAACGATGGGTCACGATCCACATCTCGGTCACCAGATTCTTAATGCGCCCGAGAATCGGTACGACATTCTTGTCGCCCGCAGCGAGGTACACGGGAAGCAGTGCAAGGCCAAGACCATCGCGCGCAGCGACGAACTGATTGACGAAGCCGTTGACGCGAAAGCCGATGTTGGAAGAGGGGGCATTCTTCAAGAGCCATGCGCCGGCCTTTGTCTGTGTGGCATTTTCGGCCCAGCCGATAACAGCATGCGTGTCGAGATCGGCCAGCGTCTTCGGCGTGCCGTGCGTTTTCAGATAAGCGGGCGAAGCGAAGAGGCTCCACTGCACATCGGCAATCTTGCGGCCGAACAGATCGCCCTGTGAAGGGCGTGTCGCTCGCAACGCCACGTCCGCCTCGCGCCGCGCCATGTCGATCATGCGGTTCTCGACGATGAGATCGACGAGAATGCCAGGATGCTGGCTGCGAAAGCCGGCGATGAACGGCATGAGTACGCGCGCCGCCAATGTCTCAGAACAGGTGACCCGAAGCTGGCCGCTCAAGCGTGTGTCGCGGCCGCTGAGCTCGCGGTCGAGGGCAAGCGCCTCGGTCTCCATGCGCTCGGCGGCTTCGATCAATCGCTGGCCGGAATCGGTCGGGCGATAGCCGACCGCGAGGCGCTCGAACAATTTGGAACCGATGTCGTCCTCGAGCGCGTTCAGCCTTCGGAACATGGTCGAGTGATTGACGCCCAGCGCGCTTGCCGCCGCGGCGAGATTGCCGGTGCGGGCAATGGCGAGCACGAAACGCAGGTCGTCCCAGGCAAAAGGCATCGGCGGATTTTGCAAATATGCAAATACGATTGGCAATAACGCTCATAGCATTGCGAAATAGCAATGGCTAGTTACCCGCCATCGAATTCTTCTCAAAACCCGATGGCTGGAGGCCGACAATGACCAACGTTCCGAGCAAAAACACTGCTGACTATGGCGCCCTTGTGCTTCGTCTTGCGCTGGGCGCGATGTATCTCTCACACGGCCTGCTCAAGATTTTCGTGTTCACGCTCCCTGGCACGGCAGCCTTCTTCAGTGCGCAAGGCTTTCCGGCCTGGACGGCTTATGCCGTCGTTGCGGCCGAAGTGCTGGCCGGCATCGCGCTGATCGTCGGCTTCCAGGTGCGGCTTGTGGCGCTGGCCGGCTTGCCGATCCTGTTCGGCGCGCTCGCCGTGCATCTGCCGAACGGCTGGGTGTTCTCCGCACCGAATGGCGGCTGGGAATATCCCGCTTTCCTGATCGTGGCTTCGATCGTTCAGGCCTTGATCGGCGCGGGTGCTTATGCGGTGAACTGGCCGCTGTCGCGGGTACGCCTTGCTCACGCCTGAGCGATGACACGAGAATCGAAAAAGCCGGGGTCGTGCCCCGGCTTTTTTTATGTGAGGGACGGAAACACGTGCCGGCCATCGTCACCGAGCGGTAACGGATCGGCGCGCATCACCTGCGCGACATCGAGTTTCGCATAAAGATGTGGGAAGAGAGCGCCGCCGCGTGACGGCTCCCATTTGAGGGCCTCCCCGAGACCATTGTCATCGACATGCAGCAGCACGAGATCGCGCTGGCCGGCGAAATGCTCGGCCGCTGTTTCGGCGGCCTGCTGTGCGGTGGAGAAGTGGATATAGCCGTCCTTCAGATCGACTTCGGAACCGGCGAAGACGCCGGCTTCCAGCGCCTTCTGCCAGAGCGAAGCGGGAAGGATTTTGTAGATGGTGGTCATCGCATCCGTCATTGCCGGGCTTGCCCCGGCAATCCATCTTCATCGTGAGAACATTTTGTCAGATGGATGCGCGGGGCATGAGGCGTCAACGACGCCGTCTTCGACGGCTATGCCCGCGCATGACACCCAGTGAGTTGAGCCGACTACCCCGCCATTCGCACTTCGCCGCCATGTGGTTGCGGAACGGCGACGCCATTGTCGGCATATTCGTTCAGCTTGTTGCGCAGCGTGCGGATCGAGATGCCGAGAATGTTGGCCGCATGGGTGCGGTTGCCGAGGCAGTGCTTCAACGTCTCAAGGATCAGGTCGCGTTCGACATCGGCGACCGTGCGGCCGACAAAAGCGCGCGTTACCTGCTCGGCGGCGGCGGCGGCATGAGTTGCTGCGGGCGATTGCGGCGAGGCGTCGAACCGCTGGCCGTCCGGCGTCATCAGCGCGTCAGGGCCGATCTCAAGACCGCTGGTGAGCAGCACGGCCCGATGCAGCGTGTTTTCCAGCTCGCGGACGTTGCCCGGCCATGGATTCAGCGACAGCGCCTTGCGTGCCTCTGCCGAGAGCGGTCGCGGCGGCAGTCCGTTCGCTTCCGAATATTTGCTGACAAAATGCTCGGCCAGCGCCAGCACGTCCTGCGGCCGCTGCCGCAGCGGCGGAAGGCGCAGGTTCACGACATTGAGCCGGAAGAGGAGGTCTTCGCGGAACGAGCCGTTGCGTGCGGCTTCGGCGAGATTGCGGTTCGAGGTGGCGATAATGCGGATATCGACCGGCACAGGCTTGGTACCGCCGACGCGGTCGATCACACGTTCCTGGATCGCGCGCAGCAGCTTGGCCTGCAGCCGCACATCCATTTCTGAAATTTCATCAAGCAGCAACGTGCCGCCATTGGCTTCTTCGAACTTGCCGATGCGGCGTGCGATCGCGCCGGTGAAGGCGCCTTTCTCGTGGCCGAACAATTCCGATTCCAGCAGGGCTTCCGGAATGGCGGCGCAATTGACGCTGATGAAGTGCTTCTTGGCACGCTTGGAGCGGGGGTGGACATAACGGGCCAGCACTTCCTTGCCGGT
>JAEXXW010000717.1 GCA_023405565.1 Pseudomonadota bacterium | reverse complement strand
GGGTAATTTCGCGGACGTGGTCAAGCACGCGATCCTGGCCCGCATCGTGATGTATCTTCGCAAGAAGGAAGCCGCCTTCCGCGTGATCGACACGCATGCCGGACCCGGCCGCTACAATCTGCAAAGTCAGGAAGCGATCCGCGGCGGCGAATGGCAGGAAGGGATCGGCCACCTCTGGGCACATGAATTTCCGCCGGCCTTGACTGAGCCGGCCTTGGCTGAGCCGGCCTTGGCTGAATTGCTCGCGCCTTATCGCGACGCGATCGCAGCGTTCAATCCCGATGGCAAGCTGACGGTCTATCCAGGCTCTCCACTCTTGATACGCCGCTGGCTCCGGCCGCAGGATCGATTGATCGCATGCGAACTCGAAACAGGTGCCGCACAGGCGCTCGCACGTCATCTCCGCAACGATCCACTCGCCAAGGCCATCGCAATTGACGGCTGGACAGCACTGACTGCGTATATTCCACCGAAGGAAAAGCGCGGCCTTGTTCTGATCGATCCACCCTATGAAGAACGTGACGAACTCAAGCGGCTCGCCGACGCCCTCGTCATTGCCCATCGCAAATGGAACACGGGCATCTATCTCGCCTGGTATCCGATCAAGGATCCTCGCGAGATTGGAGCTTTCATTCGGACGATCGAGAAAGCCAATCTCTCGAATGTCCTGCGCATCGAACTCATACGGAACACCATCAATGACGGTAGACTGCGCGGTACAGGCCTGCTGATCGTCAATCCGCCATGGACTCTGGCAGAAGAAGCGAAAATTTTGCTGCCCAACCTGGCGCAAATTCTGTGGCCCGGGGAGCAGGCCACAATCCATATTGATCCCGTTTATGCAACTTAAAGCCACTTTTTTGCTGTATTTCTCTTTTCAGCCGTGCCGCATTGGTCTTTACTGATGCACTGGCTTTGACGTTCCGCCCTCTTTTTGTAGGGGGCCGGCGGAGTGACCGAGGCCCCGCGAAAGGCTGACGCTTTCCCCGATTGTGAATGTCCGGCCGAGCCGCTGCGCCGTGGGGGACGGCGGCTTAGCAAAATGCGGGAAAGGAATTCCCCAATGGCTCAAACGGGAACCGTCAAATTCTTCAACGGTGAGCGTGGCTACGGCTTCATCAAGCCCGATGATGGTGGACGTGATGTGTTCGTCCATATCACAGCGGTGGAGCAGGCCGGACTGAAGTCCCTGACAGAAGGACAACGGATCAACTTCGACGTCGAGCCCGACAAGAAGGGCAAGGGGCCGAAGGCCGTCAATCTCGTGATCACCGGATAACACGAGCCGTCCACCGCTAGCCTTGCGTGCCTCCGTGCGGCAGCCATTGCCACCGCACCTGTGGCGGTATTTTTTCAAGAACGTCCTTTAATGCAAGACATGAATGCAAGACATGCGAAAACCCGATGCATCTCCTCAAGACCGACTGACCCCGTAAAAAATCTGCGGCTTCGCAATGACTCTCGCGTGATCCTGCTTTGATGGAATCAAGGCCGTGGCGCTCGCCTTTTGTTTTGAGCCTTCACGCGAACCGGCCGTCGCCGGACGAAGCCTATTATGGCCGGCGAAGGTCGCTATCGATGTCGCTCGAAAACGCTCCAATAAGTCTGATAGAAGATTGCGTGTCTCTGCATCTTTGGAAATATCAGCAATGATCCTTCGCTCATCACCGCCTTCGCCATTCGGGCGCAAGGTCAAGATTGCCGCCAGCCTGCTTGGATTGTCCGACCGCATCAAAATCGTCGCGGCCGATACCAACGACACTTCCGAGGTGCTGCGGCAACAGAACCCGCTCGGGAAAATTCCGACACTCATCCTCGATAGCGGTGAGACGCTGTTCGATTCCGGTGTCATCCTCGAATATCTCGATCATCTGTCCGGTGGCGGACGCATCATTCCCCATGAGCCCGGTACACGCTTCGCGGCGCTCCGCCTGCAGGCGCTGTGCGACGGCATCATGGATGCATCGATCCTGCGGGTCTATGAAAAGCGCTTCCGGCCGGAGGCGCTCCATCATCAGCCATGGCTGGATTACCAGGCCGACAAGGTCACGCGCGCCCTCGTCTCGCTGGACGCTGCGCCGCCCGCACTCACCTCACTGCCCGATGTCGGACAAATCACCCTCGCCTGCGCGCTCGGCTATCAGGATCTGCGCTTCCAGGGCACCTGGCGCGCGTCCTATCCGCAACTTGTCGCCTGGCTTGATCGTTTTGCCGCGCAGGTGCCGGCCTTCGCCGCAACGAAGGTCGAGCCGTAAAATTCCAACAGAGCCCCATAACGAAAAACCCCGGCAGCGATGCCGGGGTTTTCAAATGGGTATGTGATTGTCGCAGCGATCAGAAGCGGTAATTCACACCGAAGCGGACGAGGCTACCGTCAAAGCCGTTGTCGGTGCCGGTGAGCGAATAGGTGCGCTCAGCGTAGTTGAGATACAGATATTCGATCTTCGCTGACCAGGCCGGAGTGAGTGCGAACTCGACGCCAGCACCCACGGTCCAGCCGATATGCGTCTTGCTTTCCGACAAGCCAAAAGTTTCCGCTTCGAAGCCGCCGAAGGCCAGACCACCGGTGCCGTAGAACAGCATGTTGCTGTAGGCGAGACCGAGGCGGCCGCGCACCGTGCCGAACCACGGATTTGAGAATTTCCACGGCGCGAACACATCATCAGCGCCCGAGAGATTGATATCGGCTTCACCGCCAAAGACGAAATTGCCGTTCTGCCAGTTCCAGCCTGCCTGCAGACCGCCGACGATGCCCGCCGGCTCGGTCGGGTTATTGGACATGCTGCCGCCCAGATAGCCGATATTGGCGCCGAGATACGGGCCAGTCCAACGGAAGACCTGGGGCGGCGGCGGAGCGTAGGTCTGATAACCGCGCTGCAGATCGGCGGCTTCGGCATGGCCAAACAAGGCCAAGAGGGCAAGGGCGGCACCAAGCAGCGTCTTTTTCATTGAACTCTCCACACGCTTCGACCTTTGACTGCGGGTTCGCGCCGGTTTTTTGGCGCCAGAGCGGTCGAAATCCCGCATTAACTGCGTGGGATTTATCGCAATGTTTAAGTTAAACGTTTATGAATCAGTTACGATTACAAATCGCATTACTAATAATCTCTTAAAATCCGCCGGTTTCACTTAAGAATACGTTCACTATACTTTTGACGCATGCGCGACGGCAAACGTGGTGATCTCCCGGTTTTTTACGGACTTGCGTGTTCGGGCCAGCATGGACAATTTAGCGCCATCCCATGAATGGCCGGAAAACCGATATCGAGCCTGAGCTCGAACTCGCCGATGAGGACGAGGACCAGAGCCTGCCGCTGCCCGAGCTCGACAAGGACGCCGATGCGCCTGTCGCGACGGGGGCCGGGCAGTCTGTCATCGCGTCCTATCTGAAGCATGCGCCATCTTCGCCTGGCGTCTATCGCATGCTCGATGCGGCCGGCGACGTGCTCTATGTCGGCAAGGCCAAAAGCATCAGGAAGCGCCTTGCCTCCTATGCACGGCCGACCGGACACGACACGCGCATTGCGCGGATGATCGCGGCGACGGCCTCGCTCGAATTCGTGTCCACGCGCACCGAAACCGAAGCGCTGCTGCTG
>JAEXXW010000713.1 GCA_023405565.1 Pseudomonadota bacterium | reverse complement strand
AAGGCCGCATTGGGGCTGACGACGGCGATCCTCAATACGCTGAAATGGATCCATACGCACACGCCGGAAGAGATCATGGCCAAGATGCCGCCCGAACTCGTCGGTGCGGACAAGGCGCTGTATCTCGAGGCGCTGAAGAACACGATCCCGATGTTCTCGGAGACTGGCCGCATGGACCCGAAGGGCGCCAAGGCGGTGCTCGATGTGTTCAGCCAGTCCAATCCGGATGTGGCGAAGGCCAATATCGACCTGTCGAAGACCTACACGAACAAGTTTGTCGAACAGGCTACGAAGGCGAAGTAGGCCTCATCGTCTTGCGCGATGCGCTCCCTCCCCCTGGGGGGGGAGGGGGTCTTAGAATCGGATAGAGTGCCAGCTGCCCGCCCGCCTTCGGTTCACAGCGGCGGGAGACCTCCCCTTTTTGGGAAGGTAAGGCACTGGCAGCATGAACATCCTCTCCATCCAATCCCACGTCGCTTACGGCCATGTCGGCAATGCCGCGGCGGTGTTTCCGCTGCAGCGGATCGGTGTCGAGGTGTGGCCGGTCAATACGGTGCAATTCTCCAATCACACCGGCTACGGTGCCTGGACCGGCACGGTGTTCGGCGCCGACCACATCCGCGATGTGGTGAAGGGCATTGCGGATCGCGGCGTCTTCTCAAGCTGTGACGGCGTGCTGTCGGGCTATATGGGCTCGGCCGAGATCGGCGAGGCGATCCTTGATGCCGTCGCACGGGTGAAGCGGGCCAATCCGGCAGCACGCTATTGCTGCGATCCGGTGATCGGCGATGTCGATACCGGCATCTATGTCCGCGACGGCATCCCGGATTTCGTGCGGACCCGGGCACTGGCGATGGCGGATGTCGCGACGCCCAACCAGTTCGAGCTCGGTGTGTTGTCCGGTCTCGATACCGGCATCATGGACGGGCTGCTGGCGGCGATGGACTGGCTGCATGCGCTCGGCATCGGCGCGCTGCTGGTGACGTCGGTGCAGACCGACGAGACGCCTGACAATTGCATCGAGATGATGGCATCCGGCCGCGACGGCGTGTTCCGCCTGCGCACGCCGCTGCTGCCGCTCAGCATCAATGGTGCTGGCGATGCTATTGCCGCCCTGTTTTTCGCGCATCTGTTGCGTGGCGTCTCGACGTCGGATGCGCTCGCCAGGGCTGGTTCGTCAGTTTTCGGCGTGTTGCGAGCCACGGCAGAACGCGGTGCACGCGAAATCCTGCTGGTCGAGGCGCAGGAGGAGTTTGTGAACCCGTCTACGCTGTTCGAACCCGTGAAGCTGGGGTAAGACCACCTTGTACCCACGGTGTCATTGCCGGGCTTGACCCGGCAATCCATCTGATCAAAACGAATCTTGAAGCATTATGATGGATGCGCGGGTCAAGCCCGCGCATGACGAGATAGAGATTGATCGCATGCGCCGTCGTTTCGTCACCCTCGATGTGTTCACCGAAAAGCGCTTTACCGGCAATCCGCTGGCGGTGGTGCTGGAATCCGACGGGCTGGAGAAGTCGGACATGCAGGCGATCGCGCGCGAGTTCAATCTGGCTGAAACCGTGTTCGTCATGCCGCCGGCGGATGCCCGCCATCGCGCGATGCTGCGCATCTTCACCCCGGCAACCGAGCTTCCCTTCGCCGGACATCCCACCGTCGGCACGGCAGTGCTGCTCGGCTCCATGAGCGGTTACAACCTCGGCGTTCATGACCTCGTGCTTGAGGAGACGGTCGGCCTTGTTCACTGTACCGTTGAACCGAAGGGCAGGGACCAAGGCTATGCCAGCTTTGTGCTGCCCCGTCTGCCCGAGAAACTGGATGGCGCGCCCGGTGCGGATGAAGCGATGGCAGCCCTCGGTCTGAACGAAGGCGATATCGGCTTTGGCGAGCCGTCGGCCTGGTCCGCCGGCGTGCCGGTGAATTTCATCCCGGTGCGCGATCTTGAAGCGATTGCGCGCGCCGTGCCGGATGAGGCGCGCTTTGACGCGGCGTTCGGAAAGAACGGGCGCAGCGTCGCCTACCTGTTTTGCGGGGAAACCAGTGACCATGCGCATCATTTCCACGCGCGCATGTTCGCGCCCAAGCTCGGAATTCGGGAGGATCCCGCAACCGGCGCGGCCGCTGCGGCCTTTGCCGGCCTTGTCGCTGAAACGACGCGGCCGGACGATGGCACGCATCGCTTTGTGATCGAGCAGGGCTACGAGATGAGCCGGCCGAGTCAGATCGAGCTTGGCATGACGATCGAAGGCGGCACGCTCACGCGTGCGACCATCGGCGGCTCGGCAGTCATCGTCAGCGAAGGACATATCGAGGCCTGACGTGTCATCATCTCAGGATGTCATCCGTATCGAGACGCTTGCGCTGTCACTGGAAAATTATGACTGGGCTTTTGCGCGCGCGCGCCGTGACGAGATCGCGGCGCATTTCAAATCGGCACAACGGGAAAAGCCCGCTTTGTGGAACGGACGCGTGCTGCTGATGCACAGGCGCGAGTTTGTGGGCACAACGCTGCGCGGCGAGTATTTCGAGACCGACTTCGCCAACTTCATGGCGCTGCGCGATTTCGGTTTTCCCGATCGTTCGGTCGCCAATTGCTTCGCGCTGGGTGTGCTGCAAGGGTCGGATGGCGGCTATGTGCTGGGTGTCATGGGCGGCCACACGATGAATGCCGGCAAGGTCTATTTCCCCGGCGGCACGCCCGATCCGCACGACATTGTCGGCGCGCGCGTTGATCTTGAAGGCAGCGTGCGGCGCGAGGTGCTGGAAGAAACCGGCCTTGCGCCATCGCATTTCGATATCGATGCCGGCTGGCATTGCGTGCCAGGGCAATCCCTGATCGCGCTGCTGAAGCCGATGCGGGCCCGGGAGACGGCGGAGCAGCTTCGCGAACGGATCATGCATCATATCGCCAGCGAGAAAGAGCCGGAGCTTGCCGGTGCCGCGATCGTGCGAAGCCTCGCCGACCTCAATGAAAAAATGCCTGCTTTTGTGCAGACTTTCTTCCGGGTGGTCTATTCCTAGACAGTCAGGATTTCACAAGCGGTGAATGCAAAGCCATGAAGCTCCAAAGTCTGACCAAGCACTTTCGTATCGATGAACCCGAGAAGTTCAGGCTCGCCGATTACGATACCGGCGATTGCTGCGGCCTCGAGATCGAAAAGGATGAGGCCAAGGACATGCTGGCCGAGAGCATCAAGCGTCTCTCGGAGCTGCAGGACACGTTATATGCTCAGGATCGCTGGGCGGTTCTGTCGGTGTTTCAGGCGATGGACGCGGCCGGCAAGGATGGGGTCATCAAGCATGTGATGTCGGGCATCAACCCGCAGGGCTGCCAGATCTATTCGTTCAAGGCGCCCAGTTCGCAGGAGCTCGACCATGATTTCATGTGGCGCACCACGATCTGCATGCCCGAGCGCGGACGCATCGGCATCTTCAATCGTTCCTATTATGAAGAGGTGCTGGTGGCGCGGGCGCATCCGGAAATTCTGGCGCGCCAGAAACTGCCGCCGAAATTGGTCGGCAAGGACATCTGGAAGCAGCGGTTCGAGGATATCCGCGCGTTTGAAAAATATCAGGCGCGCAACGGCACGCTGATCATGAAGTTCTTCCTGCATGTCTCGAAGGAGGAGCAGGCCCGGCGCTTTCTGGAACGTATCGACGATCCGGCGAAGAACTGGAAATTCTCTTTTGGCGATGTCGAGGAGCGAAAGCTGTTCGATGACTATATGCGCTATTATGAGGAGATGATCCGGGAGACCAGCCGGGATTATGCGCCCTGGTTTGTGGTGCCGGCGGACAAGAAGTGGTTCACGCGGCTCGTCGTCGCCGCTGCCATGGTGGAGGGCATGGAAAGCCTCGGCCTGCATTATCCGGAAGTGGATGAAGCAGCCCGCGGGGAACTCCAAAAGGCGAGGGGAGCCTTGGCGGCAGAGGTGCCGGCCAGAAACGGCAAGGCCAAGAAGACCTGAGAAGGCGACTTGCCCCGACCGTCCGTCATCCGTTAAAAGGCCCCCTGCGT
>JAEXXW010000695.1 GCA_023405565.1 Pseudomonadota bacterium | reverse complement strand
GGTCTCAACCGGCTTGAATGCAGCCTTCAAGGCCATGTCCGACAGCCGAAGCGTCAGCGACTTCAGGACATCGTCAAAGCCACGGCCTCCGATAATGCTTTGCGAGAAGGCGTCCGTCATGGCACGGCCAAAAATGGCCGCGGCGCTTTGGATACCACGCATCTGTGAATTGATCCGATCAAACGCATCGGTCAGCGCACGCTCATCGATCCGCGGTGTGATGTCTTCGGCCATCGGGATACCTCGTCATCAATGCATCAAGATCGTCGCGTCGGAGGGCTGCGGCCGTGCCGGTCACGGCATTGATCGCATGCGCCAGTTCACGCGGCGTCATCGCCCAGAAATCCTTCGGCGCAAGCCGCAGCACGCCAAGCCCAAAGCCGATCGCATCGGCCCAAGGAAATGGCTTGAGGGTCACGTGTCCGCCGCTCCAAAGGTCGCTTCAATGAGATCGGCAGCGATGCGCACATAACCCTGCGCCCCATCGGGAATGCTCATCGACGCAACATCATCGTCGGTCACGCTTTCTCCTGCCCCGCGAAGCCCCGCCCCGATGATCCGGACGAGATCGCGCGAGCGCAGCCGCCCCTGCGCGAAGCGTTCGGCCAGGGCGGCCAGATCGTCAGCGCCAAACGCCGCTTCCAGTTCGGCAAGCGCGCCGAGCGTCAGCACCAATGTGCGTTTCATACCGCCGATTTCCGCGTCAATTTCGCCGCGATACTTGTTGGCCATCTCACACCGCCGCGAAGGTCAGCGGGCCTGCGCTTTCCAACGCCAGCTCATAGGTGACTTCGCCATTATGCTCGCCGGCGAATTCGAGATTGGTGATCTGGAACGCGCCTTCGACGGTGCCAAAATCCGGGATAACGACCTGGCAGTTCTTCACCGCACCGTCGAAGAAGGTCTGCCGCATCAGCGCATCGGTCGAAGCATCCTTGAACAAGCCACGCCCGGAAATGCCGGCGCGCTTGATGCCGGCGCCATCCAGCAATTCGCGCCAGCGCCCGGCGCTTTCCGCATGCGTGATATCGACGGTTTCGGCGTTGAAGGCGATGCGCCGTGAGCGCAGCCCCGCCACCGTGACGAAGCCCGTGCCGTCATGCATCTTGATGAGCAGATCCTTGCCCTTTTGTGCAGCCATGTTGTCCTCGTGATTTTATGCGGGCTCCGTCACCGCGCGAAACCGCACCAATGCGTGATAGGTTCGTCCATCCGCCTCGCGACGGATATCGGCGAGCGAGAAGCGCAGGTTGATGAGTTGATGCCCGTCGGGGGACAGCGGCGCATCGTCGAGCGCCTGCAACAGCGCGCCGGTGATCATGTGCGCTTCCTTGTGTCCGCCCTGCCGCGACCAGGCGTGCAGCGTGAGCTGATGCTCTTCCAGCGTCTCGTCGCCAGCGGAATAATCGCTGACACGCGCCTCGCCGAGTGTCACATAAGGAAAGTCGGCATTGCGTGGCGGCTCGTCGTAAACTTTTGCTCCGCCAAGAATGGCGGCCAATGCCGTATCCGCCGTTAACGCGTCATGGATCGCCGCGCGCAAGGCGGCGGTAGCCGTGGACATGGAATGACTCCTAAAAAAATCAGTCGATCCGCTGCTCGGCGGAAATGTCGAGAAAGCGCCTCTGCCCATCGCGGTCGCGCAGCGACACGATGCGATAGACGGCACTGCCGTCGCGAAAGCGGTGACGCGCGGTGATATCGCTCGAAAAACGAACAGCGATGCGATGAGTGATGCGCGCACCGAGGCGCACGGCCTCGATCTCTTCCTGCGCGGAGATAGGGATGACGGACGCCCATAAAGTCGCAACCGTCTCGTAAGTCCGTGATACGCCGCCTGCGCCATCGTCGGCATCCACTGGCGCTTCCAGCACCAGCCGCCGGTTCAGCTTGCCGGGATCGCTCATAGCGACAGCACCCGGAAAGGCGCGATCAGGGACGACACTGATGCCGGCATCGACGCGACCTCGCCGCTCGCCGCAACAAGCCGCCGGTTCTCATACCAATGCGCGACCAGCAGCCGGATCGCCTGACGCAGGGGTGCCGGCACGTCGTCCGGCACGTCGCCATAGCCAACCTCGATGTCGATCTCGATCCCGCCGGATACCCGTCCCGGTGCCGGCGAGGCCGCGCGCTCAACCATCAGCATGGCCGGCACCGCGACCGTGTCGACTTGGAATGCGTCCACATCCAGCATCTGCAGCATGCCATCATCGCGATAGACGCCGATCGCGGTCACCGCGCGCAGCGGCACGGGCAGGATCGGAATGACGCCAGCGGCCGGCCAGACATCACGCGTCAGCCGCCAGGTTTGCGTGATCAGCGCCCGGCGCGTCTTTGCCTCGACATGCACGCGGGCCGCGGCAATCAGCGCCGCGATCACATCGTCATCATCGTCATGCGCGATACGAAGGAAATGCTTGGCATCGGCAAGCGTCACCGGCTCGAGCGCCGGCGGCGTCAGGAGAATGGCGGACATGAAGTTGATCCAGTTGTTGCCGTTCCCTCTCCCCGTTTCACAGGGAGAGGGAACGGACACATTGACACCGCACATCAAAGCAGGCTTCAAACCACGGTCATGCTCGCCCGTGTCCTCATCCCCGCCCTGCTCGTCTCTTTCGTCACGCCCGCCGCGGCCCTTGTCGGCGGCGCGCAGCCTGTATCCGGCCCGCATGCGGCAGTGATGATCGTCGGCTCGCGCGGCAATTCCTGTACCGGCATCGCCATCGCCCGTGACCTGGTGCTGACCGCGGCGCATTGCGTGCCGGCCGGCGCTGACTACAAGCTCGTTGAATTCGATGCGCAGCGTCAGCCGCGCCTGCGCGATGCGCAAAGCATCGCCCGGCATCCGCAATTCAGTCAGAAGACCTTCGATAGTCATCGCGCCACAGCCGATGTCGCGCTGATCAAGTTCGCCTCGCCAGTTGGCTCAGGCACTCCGGCTTCCGTTCACAGCGAACGGCTCTCGTTCACGCCGAACGATCGCTTCACTGTGCTCGGCTATGGCCTCACGCAGATCGGAAACGGCAAGAGTGGCGGCACGCTGCGCAGCGCGCAGCTTCTTGTCACCGGCCAGCCCGGCACATTACAGATCCGTTTGATGGACCCGGCCACGCGCAACGAGCGTCCCGGCCTCGGCGCCTGCACCGGCGATTCCGGCGGACCGGTCCTGCGTGATATCGCCGGCCAGCGCAAAGTGATCGGCGTCGTCAGCTGGTCCACGGCCGCCGGCAACGAAGCCGGCTGCGGCGGCCTCACCGGCGTGACACCGCTGTCGTTATATTATCCCTGGATCGCAGAAACGGCGCGGAAGCTAGGCAGTCCGCTGGCGCCGTAATTTTCATCGACCTCAGCTAGCCAGTTGCTGCCTCAAGCTCCAGAGGAAACAGCGTTCGCTGCCAGACAGGCGCAAGCTTCAGATTCTCAACTGACTGCGCCTCCCACTTGTGTAAAGCTTCCGCCAACAACGCGCGGTCTCCGGACGAAATCCCGGAGCCCTGCGCCTTTAATCGGTCTCCAAGACCTATCGAATGATGATTATACGGCAAAACACTTTTCACCGCGCGCTCATCATTCATAATCTCTCTCGCCTCATCAAGGCGGCCAAGCGCAATGCAGAGAACGATCCTGAAGTCATAAAAATAAGGAAAATGCTCCCGATGAACCAACTTCGCATATTGGAAGTAATCGTCCAGTGTCCGAATGGCTCTCAATTGCGGCAACGCATCGCGCTCGACGACGCGAATGAATTCATCGGGCATGGACGGGTCGGACCATAACCAAAGCCGGTTTGGTCCGCTTTTATCCCTATATAGCCACTCACC
>JAEXXW010000648.1 GCA_023405565.1 Pseudomonadota bacterium | reverse complement strand
GATCGATGTAGCCGAACGTATAAGGCGGCTTCATCCCCGCCTGCCCGACGAAGATATCGGTGACGCTGTAAAGCGTGCCTTTGCGGCTCAACGGCACGACTTCGAAGTCGTCGCCCCAGCAGGCCGGACACGGACTGAGCTTGGGAAAATCGAGCTGGCCGCAGGCGCGGCAACGATAGCCCTTGAGATAGGCCGGCGAACCATCGGTAGAGACTTCCAAGAGATCGGGATGGAAAAAAGTACCGTCGTCCGGCGGGCTGTTGTTGCCGTTATCGGCCATGCGCTTCCTCTCCTTGCGCGCGATCAGTGCGCGGCGGCATCAAAAGAGCTGCGCAAATAAGGGTCAAACGATTAATGTTCGTCGTTTGACCTATTAAAACTCATGCAATAGTGAAGTGAGGACACGCGCGACGGCCCGCAACGCCGGCGACGGCCGCGCTAAAGACTTTGATTGAACCGTTTCGCTTCTTCGACGATCCAGTTGCGGAACACCGTCACGGCCGGATTGACGGTCTTCGCGTGCGGATAAATCAGCCAATAGGCATAGGGCGTCGACACTGCCATCGGAAACGGCGTGATAAGCCGGCCTTCCTTCAGTTCCGGCTGGATCAACGCCGAAATAGCAATGGCCACACCGATTTCCTTGATCGCCGCCTCATAGGCCATGCTCGAACTCTCGAAGCGGTAGCCCCGGGTTGCCCAGTCCGCGGCAATGCCGTTCGCGGCGAGCCAGTTCGGCCAATCGTCGGAGCGGATCATGGAGTGAAGCAACGGGTAGTACTGCAGATCCGAGGGATGCCGCAGCGGACGGCGCGCATTGACCAGCGCAGGACTACACACAGGAATGATAGCAACGGAAGTAAGCAGGCTGCAATACATATCGGGCCGCTCCTCGGCTGGACCGAAATGCACAGCGATGTCGACGTCCTCGCGTTCGAAATCGACCGGCGTCGTCGACGCCGTGAAGTCGACGAAGATCTTCGGATTGGCCGCGCGAAACGCCGCCAGCCGCGGAATCAGCCAACGCGCGCCGAAAGTGCTGTAGGAGCGCACCACCAGCGTCTTTTGTGAACGGCTCGTAATCAGGCGCTCGGCGGCGGCTTCGATCTGCTCGAAGCCATTCTTCAGATCGTCGTGAAAGCTCTTGCCGGCCCGCGTCAGCCGCACCGAGCGGTGATGCCGCTCGAACAAACTGACGCCGAGGTACTTTTCCAGCGTCCGCACCTGCCGACTGACGGCCCCTTGCGTAACGTTCAGCTCCTGCGCCGCGCGCGTGAAGCTGACGTGGCGCGCGGCTGCGTCGAATGTGTAGAGCGGGTTCAGCGGCGGGATATGGCGGGCCATGGACGCTCTTTGCCTGACTAATTCTCAGCCAACGATCGAAAGTTAATCGTTTGAGCAATCCTACTACATGCTTTTTTATCGGCGGGACAACCGGCATGACGACATCCGAAAAAGGAAATGGTATTGCAGCGACCGCTCGAAAGAACCCGCGTCATCGAAGTGGTAGCCGCGGACGCGCCTCTTCCGGTGCGCCTCGCCATCGCCATGGCCGGCAAAATCGCCTGCGAGCTGGGGGCCGAGGTTATCATTCTCGAGCCAGAGGGCGGTGATCCGCTGCGTGCATTGCCGCCTTTTCTGCAAGGGGACGGGCGGCGCAGCGCCTTGTACGCATTTCTCAACGGCGCAAAGCACATTGTCCGAGGGCAGGACCCAGCCAATCTTGACGCACACGCAACACGCGCCGACGCGCTGCTGACCGATGTGTCCGTCGACATCCCGCGGGAGACGACAGCCGTGGTCGTATCCATCTTCGGCCCGCACCGGAGCGAAATGCGCGAGCCGGCCAGCGAACTCACCATCATGGCGATGAGCGGCGTCCTCCATCTCATCGGCGTGCAGGCAGGAGAGCCGGTCAGACTTCCCGGGCACCAACCGGCTTATGCCGCCGGGCTCGCCGCTTTCCTTGCCATGAGCGCGGCTCTGCTCGCACCGAAACGAAAGATCGCCGACGTCTGCGTGCTCGATGCGCTTCTCTGGGTCAATTGGAAGGTCGTGACCGAACCACTACTGAAGACGCCGACCGGGAAAGCCGTCAATGAGTGGCAGGTCGTAGAAGCAGCGGATGGGCATGTCGCGCTGGTCTACATGGACCGCGACTGGCCGGCCCTGGTCGACCTCGTCGGCGATGCCCGACTGCACGCACCGCACTTCGCGACACGCACGAACCGCCTCGCGCATCTCGACGAACTGATGGCGATCCTGCGTCCTTGGTTCGTGACGCGCAGCAAGGCCGACATCTATCGCGAGGCCAAACAGCGCGGCCTCCCCCTCGGCCCGGTCTGGTCCCTGTCTGATCTCGAGCGCGACGCGCATTATCTCGAGCGTGACTTCTGGGCCGCGACACCCATGGGGATCATGCCGCGCCTGCCGGCGATGTGGAATGGCGCGCGTCCGCACGCATCAAGCCTCGTCTGGGAGTAGCGTTGATGTCGTCATCCGACCTGCCACTGCGCGGAATCCGCGTGCTCGATCTTGGCATCATCACGGCAGGCGCTGCGTCCTCCGCGCTGCTCGCCGATCTCGGTGCCGACGTGATCAAGATCGAAGCGCCGACCTATATCGATCCCTTCCGGGTATGGGTCGATATCGACAAAACCAACGACTGGTGGAATGCCTCACCCTATTTCAATTTCACCAACCGCAACAAACGTTCGCTCTGCCTCGATCTGAAGCAGCCAGTCGGGCGCGATATTCTCTTCCGATTGGCCACCATCTCCGACGTATTAGTCGAGAACTTCCGGCGCGGCGTGATGGAGCGGCTCGGGCTCGGCATCGAGACGCTGCATAGCGTCAATCCGCGACTGATCATTGCCGCCATTTCCAGCCAAGGAGAGACCGGCCCCGAACGGGACGTGTCGAGCTTCGGCTCAACGCTCGAAGCGACCTCCGGCATGGCCTATTTGATGGGACCTCCGGACGGCCCGCCCGTCCTTTCCGGGCGCGACTTGAACTATCCCGATCAGGTCGTGGCCTTATTCGCGGCCGGTATGATCACTGCCGCACTTCTGTCACGGCGCACCACCGGCGCCGGCATCCACCTCGACATCTCGCAGCGCGAGTTGACCAGCTTTCTCCTTGGCGAAAGGTTTCTTTCCGACGACACGACTCCGGACCGCGAGGGCAATGCCGATCTCTGCGTGACGCATCAAGAGATCGCACGGGCTGCCGACGGAACCTGGATCGCAATGACACGCGCGAGCGAAACACAAGACAATGTCGCTCCCGACGACGCAATTGTCACCCTGCCAATCGATCGCGCGCTCGACCATCTGCACGCACGCGGCTTTGCCGCATCCGCCGTGCTGGACGGCCAGGCCATCCTGCGCGCACCGTGGTTCTCCAACAGCAGCGCCTTCGCCCGCACGTCCGACGGCAACCTGGTGAAAGGCTTCCCTTTCCAGTTTCGGGACACCACCATGGCCGTCTCCGGACCGACGGCGAAACTCGGACAGGACACTGCGGCGATCCTCGGCGAGCTGCTTGAACTCAGCGCCGATGACATCGTCAAGCTCGAGAAGGACGGTGTGATCGGAAGCGCGCCAGCCCGCTAGACCCTTTCCGGCTTTGATGGAAGCAAAGCCGGGGCTCTAGCTTTTTGTTTTGACGCGTTTTCTTCACGCGAACCGGTATCCACTTCACTTAAAAAACGCTCTAGGTCCACTGCCGTGACTTTCGAAATATGACTGGGGTTCCCATCGTGACAAGACAAACCCAACACTCTTCCATAACGGCGGCGATAGTCGCCGAGATGGTGGCGCGTCGGCACGAGACGATGAGCGCCGAAAGCCTCGAGATCTCCCGTCAGTGCGTGCTCGACTGGCTCGGCGTCGCCATCGCCGCGCGCGATGAACCGCTGGTACGCATTCTTGCCGCTGACAACGCCGAGCAAGGCGGCGCGCCGCATGCCTCGATCATCGGAGGTACGAGGGGCACAATCTACGACGCGGCACTGATCAATGGCGCAGCGGGGCACGCGCTCGACTATGACGACGTCGCGTTTGCAATGTCAGCGCACGCGAGCGCCGCCATCCTGCCCGCGCTGCTTGCGCTCGCGCAATTCCGCAAGGCGGACGGCCGCGCCGTTCTCGCCGCTTTTGTCGCCGGTTATGAGGCCGGTTGCCGTATCGGGACGCTCGTCGCACCGGGCCACTACGAAGCCGGCTTCCACGGTACCGCGACAATCGGCACTTTTGCAGCCGCGGCTGCTTGCGCGCATCTGCTTGGCCTTGACGCTGTACGCGCCGCCCATGCCATCGGCATCGCTGCGACCCAAGCCGCCGGCATCCGCTGCATGTTCGGTACAATGTGCAAGCCGCTGCATGCCGGCAAGGCGGCGCAGAACGGCCTGCGCGCAGCCATGCTCGCCGGGCGAGGCTTCGAGAGCCATCCCGCCGTACTGGAAGATGCGGTCGGATTCGCCATAACCCACTCACCGGACTTTGCCCCCGAGCGCGCCCTGGCGACCCCCGAGGGGGGCTATTTCCTGTATAAGAATCTCTTCAAATATCACGCGTCCTGCTACATGACCCACTCGGTCATCGAGAACATCCTAAAGCTCCGGCTTAGCGCGCAATTCGATCTCGCGGCCGTGCACGCGATAACGATAACCACCCATCCCAGCCTCGACAGCGTGTGCAATATCGCTGCACCGCGGAGCGGACTCGAAACAAAATTCAGCCTGCGCCATTGTGCCGCTCTCGCTCTATCGGGATACGACACTGGCCGTCTCGATACTTTCTCCGACAGCGTAGCGTGCGACCCGCGTCTTTCCGCTTTACGCGACAAGATCGCAGTTGCTTTCAACGAAGAACAACCGCGAACTCATTCGCAGATAAGGTTGCACATGGTGCAGGGCGAAACGCTGACTGCCAGTCACGACGCCGACGTCCCTGAGCGCGATCTGGTCAAGCAGACGCGGCGTCTCACGCAGAAGTTCTACGGCCTGACAAATCCTGAGATTGGCGACGACGCAGCCACCCGCGCGATTGATCTGAGCGCACGACTGCAAGACCAGCCAACTACAGAACCGCTTCTGACACTCTGTTTCGGACACTAATAAGTGCCGACCGCAACCTAAACAGATTCGGATTGCTAACCAGGCCTATCCAAGTTAACGCCTTGTATCTTTCGCCACTGGTTGTATGAAAATTGGTTACGCGGATCGCAAAAGGTTGGCGCGAAGGCGCAAGCGGACTGTCTCAGCCAGCAGATCGAGATCAGCTTCGCGTGGTAAGAGCGACTTCACGGTCAATGCAATGTGCTCGACAGTCAGCCGTCGCGCGACTCGAATATTTCGCGCGAGGCACGCTTCCATGATTGCACAACGTTCGCCGTTGATCGCACTAGCGCTTCATCAAACGATGAGACATTTCGTTGGCATAGAATGAAATGCCAAGTGTAGGTGCAAGAGGTGCTGGCAAATCTTCAGTTTGCCGAAGAAATTCCTTTACCAGCGCAATGGACCGCCGGTCATAGCCAGCAACTTGCTTGCCAACGGACAGGGCCGCAGCATCCAACTCGTTGGCAGGAACAGAGCGCGCCGCTAGTCCGAATTGAACCGCATCCCGGCCGGCGATTTCCCGGCCGGTGAAGATCAGGTCGCCGAGCAGATTCCGCGGCAACACGTATCGATAATGGCTCAGCACAATGGTCGGCGGGATCCCGTGCGGGATTTCAGGAAAGCTCAGCGTGGCGTCCTCCGCGACGATCACAATATCGCAGCGGGCCGCCAACGACAGGCCTGCGCCTTCTGCTCGGCCGCGAACTGCAGAAACAGTCACAGCGCGACAGCGTTGCACTGCTTCATTGAGTTTCTGAATTCTTTTGAACTCTGCCGTAATATCGAGCGGGTCCGAAGATTGTTCTGCTGGCCGCTGTCGGCCAAGGGAGAAATCGGGACCATTTGCACCGAGAATTATGACTGCAGGACCACCCTGCAGTGGATCGGCATTGGTGAAATGCTCGGTCAGCTGATCGATGCTGGATTGATCAATGCGATTTCCAGCTTCCGGCCTATTCAGCAACAGGAAGAGAAGATCGCCCTCATGCTTTACAACAATGCTCATTCTGGATCTCTCGCTAAAAAATCGGTGTGTTCAGGATGCGGTCGCTGACCGCGATGCGATCCGAAGCATTGAGCGTCAATTCTCTCCTTGCCTCTTCCATCTGTTCAGGCGTCCTAACGCCTTGCTCTTCCTCAAGCCAGCTACGCGCGAAGGTGTATACGAACGCATTACGGGCATAACGAATCTGCGAGTAACGCATCAGGCGATCTTCGATCGTGCCATCCTTGCATGTTACCTCACGAGCCAGAATCAACCCGTCTTCCGCCGCCATTGCCGCGCCTTGTGTCAGGTGCGGCGGCACGATATGCGCAGCATCGCCGCCAACGACGACTCGTCCGCGATGCCATGGCCACGGCAACAGCAGCGGCTCCAGGCCGCCATAAACGATGTCGGAGTTCTCGTTCAGGCTAGCGCTGATTTCCGCAACATAGCTGCCAAACTGGGCCAACCGCTCTTTCCATAGTCGCGCCATGTCTTTGCG
>JAEXXW010000632.1 GCA_023405565.1 Pseudomonadota bacterium | reverse complement strand
GCCATGTTGCGTGAAGCTGTGCGGCACGCGTTTGGCGATTGGCGGTTTCAACGAATGATCGGACATGCTGTGATTGTTCGCTTCCAGTTCTTGTCAGTCGCGGTCGATGGCCGACACGCGGCCTTTCTCGATCGCCAATGCGAGACGGCCGGATTTCAGGGCCAGCGCCTTTTCACCGAAGAGATCGCGTCGCCAACCCTTGAGTGCCGGTATATCGGCATTGTCGTCGCCGGCGAGGCGCTCAAGATCGTCGACGGTGGCGATCACCTTGGCGGCGACGGCATGCTTCTCCGCCGTCATGCGCAAGAGCACTTTCAGCAATTCGACGATGGCCGAGCCGTTCTGCACCGGCTTGTTGCGTTCGATGGTCGGCAACGATTTCGGATCGCGTGCAAGGCCTGCCTTGACGACATCGGGGATCTCCAATCCCCATTTCGAGCGCTCGAAACCCTTCGGCAAAGAACGCAGGGAAGACAGACGCTCGATGGTTGTCGGCGCCTGGATGGCGATATCGGCGACAAGATCGTCCTTGAGCACACGGCCGCGCGGCACGTCGCGGGCCTTCGCCTCGCGCTCGCGCCACGCCGCGACTTCCATCAGCACCGCCAGCTCCTTCGGCTTGCGCACGCGGGTGCGCAGCCGCTGCCAGGCATTGTCCGGGTCCATGCGATAGGTGTCGGGCGAGGTGAGGATATCCATCTCCTCGCTCAGCCAGTCGGTGCGGCCGCGCTTTTCGAGATCGGTTTTCAGCTTGCGATAGACGTCGCGCAGATGCGTCACGTCGGAGATCGCGTATTCGACCTGCGCCTTGCTCAAGGGGCGGCGCGTCCAGTCTGTGAAGCGCGATGACTTGTCGAGCGCATCGCCGGTGATGCGCTGCACGAGCTGATCGTAGGATACGGAATCGCCATAGCCGAGGACCATGGCCGCGATCTGCGTGTCGAACACCGGATGCGGGATCAGGTTGGCTCTATGCCAGACGATTTCGATGTCCTGGCGCGCGGCATGGAAAACCTTCACCACGTCCTCGTTCGCCATCAGGTCGAAGAACGGCTTGAGATCGATGCCTTCAGCGAGGGCGTCGACAACGACCGCTTCGTCCGCACTGGCGAGCTGCGCCACGCATAATTGCGGGTAATAGGTGGATTCGCGCAGGAATTCCGTGTCGACTGTGACGAAGGGATACTTCGTCATGCGTTCGCAGGCTGCAGCAAGGTCGTTTGTTGTCGTGATCAGGTCCATAATTCTCAAAGTCACCCGCGTACACGCGGCATCATGATGAAGTCCCAGGGTGAAGGCATCGGGCCGACCTGCATTTCGATCAGCGTCGGTCCGGTCCGGCGGTTGAAGCCGCGCCGCAGCGCAGCGCGTAGCGCGTCAGGTGTATCGACGCGTTCGGCGGCAGCACCGAAGCTGTCGGCGAATTTCACGAAATCAGGATTTGTGAGATCGCTGGCGATGGTGCGCCCGCCATACCATTCCTGCTGGATCAGCTTCACGTTGCCATAGGCGTTGTTGTTGAACACGACGGTGACCAGCGGAATCTTGTGACGGACTGCGGAGGCGAGTTCGTTCGCCGTGTAGAGGAATCCGCCGTCGCCGGAGATCGACAGCACAGGTACATCGCGTCGCGCATCCTGCACGCCGAGCGCAGTGGCAAAGCCCCAGCCGAGATTGTCCTGATAGCCCGGCGAGATGAAGGTGCGTGGCTTGTAGACCGGCATCGAGAGACGCGCGGCAAAGCCGATCTGCGTCACCTCGTCGACGAAGATGCCGTCTTCCGGCAACTCGGCGCGGATCACGTCGAGGATGGCCATCTGTGGCACCAGTACGTCGAGCCGCTTGCGCATCCTGGCCTGCCGCTCTTCCATCTCGTCCTTGCGCGAGGCGCGCTTGGCGTTATACGCGGGCAACGCCTTGATCAGGCTGCGCAGGATGGGCGCA
Organism: Pseudomonadota bacterium; assembly: GCA_023405565.1. Classification (GTDB taxonomy): domain Bacteria; phylum Pseudomonadota; class Alphaproteobacteria; order Rhizobiales; family Xanthobacteraceae; genus Pseudorhodoplanes. The sequence continues at coordinate 1,181 of JAEXXW010000632.1, read as the reverse complement.
GCATCGCCGATCAATGCGACATCTGGCTTGCAGGCGCGTTCGACCTCGTCGGGATCGGCGTCGATGCGGATGACCTTCAGGTTCTTGTCCGTGCCCCAGACGGTCAGTTGCTGGTTCAGGCGCGAGCCGACGCTGATGACGACATCGACCTCCGGCCACATCGCATGGCAGAGCGGCAGGGTGATGCTGAGCGGGTCGCGGCTGTCGAGCACACCACGGCCGCGGCGATAGCCGGCGACCGGGGCTTGCAGCATTGCCGACAGTGCGGTCACTTCGGGCGAGGCATCCTGAGCGCCGCCGCCGCAGACGATCATCGGATTTTTGGCGGCGCCCAGCAGCTTGGCTGCAGCGGCCACCGCGTCCTCGTCGATCGGCGGCTGGAACACGGGCAGGGGGCCCATCTCGGCAACCGGCTCGACCCGGCCCCAGACATCCATGCCGCATTCGAGCGCGGCCGGGCCCGGCCGGTCAGTGAACATGGACTGGATTGCCGACGACACCATCCGCGGCGCATCGGCCGGGCGGGGAATCCGAGCAGAATGGTCGACCAGCCGGGCGATGATGCCAGCCTGGTCGCGGATTTCGTGCAGGTGACCGAGGTCGCGGCCGATGGCGCTCTGCGGGATCTGGCCGATCAAGGCCAGCACCGGGGCATTCATGCTGTAGGCATTCAACAGCGCCGCGCCGGTATTCAGGAGGCCGGGGCCGGGCACGACGCAATAGGCCTGCGGCTTGCCGGTCGCCAGCGCCGCGCCGAGAGCCATATAGGCTGAGCCCTGCTCGTGGCGGGTGTGGAGCACCCGGACGCTGTTCCCCGCGCCATACAGGGCGTCGAAAAAGTGGTCGTTATGGACCCCCGGCAGCGCGTAAATTGTGTCGATCCCGTGGGCGAGCAGCGAGGACACCACGGCCTGGCCGGTGGTCATCCGGGCCGCGGGGGCCGGATTTGTAGGGCTGGCCGAGCTTGGAGCCGGCTTGGCGGTTGGGTTTGTCATGATTCCCTGAGGGGCTGTTTCCTGAACCTCAGAATGCAGATCGGGGCGGCGCTGTCGAGGCCGCAGCTTGCCTTGACAAAGCAGCACCCCCATGCGCTTTTCCCGCGCCTCCCGTCACCCTGATTTTCGTACGAATCGACCGCGAGACCTGATTTTCATGCACCGTTATCGCACCCATACCTGCGG
>JAEXXW010000608.1 GCA_023405565.1 Pseudomonadota bacterium | reverse complement strand
CTTGCGATGCTCAAGAACTGGAGTGCGCTCAATCTGACGCTATTGCGCGTGATTTGCGGATTGAAATGCGAATTCTGTGGTATCGAGAAAATTCCGCCGGGAGCGGTGCTCGTCGCGTCCAAGCATCAGTCGATGTGGGAAACCTTCGCGCTGATCACGATCCTCAAGGATCCGGCCTATATCCTCAAACGCGAGTTGATGTGGATTCCGTTTTTCGGCTGGCACGCCCGGACGGCGAAAATGATTCCAGTCGATCGCGGTGCGCGTTCGCAGGCGCTTGCCAGCATGACCGCGCGCGCGAAAGAGGAAGTCGCAGCCGGCCGCCAGATCATCATCTTTCCCGAAGGCACGCGGCGCGCGCCCGGCGCCGAGCCGAAATACAAGTTCGGCGTCGCCTTTCTCTATAACGCGCTTGGGATTCCCTGCGTGCCGGTGGCGTTGAATTCGGGCGTGTTCTGGCCGCGCCGTTCCATGATGCGCTATCCAGGTATTGTGCGTGTCGAATTCCTCGATCCGATTGAGCCTGGTCTCGACCGGCAGACATTCTTCAATCAACTGCAGAACGATATTGAGACGGCGACGGCGAGGCTCGTGGCCGCCGGCAATCGAGAAACGCGCTAGTTTTCGATCTGCGCGTCGTGAAGATGCGGCCCCTTGAGCCGCTCGGCCAGCGCATGCAGCTCGGCATCGCGGCAGCCCAGCGATTCGAGTTCGGCGACGGTAGCCAGCACGTATTCGGGATTGGGGCCGGACCGGCCATGCCCGTGCCGGATCAGTTTCAGCCGTTCATCGATGCTGAGCTTGCCGGCATATTGCGGATGGCCCCGATCCACCACATAAGTCAGCGCATGCACACGGCGCTCCGAATGCCCGAGCAATGTGACACCGCGCAGGACTTCGAGATAGACGGACGTGACCTGCTCGCGCTCGCGCAGATATTCGATCGTGGCGTCTCTGTTTTCCCGCGCGACGCGGAAAGCGATGCCCCGGCAGGCACCGCCACGGTCAAGGCCGAGGACAAGACCGGGCCGTTCCGGGGTCCCGCGATGGACAAAGGAATAAACGCACAGCGACCGGTGCAGGCCGGTCATCCGCGCGGGAACCTTTTCGACAAAGGCAAAGCCGGGCCGCCACAGCAGCGAGCCATAGCCAAAAACCCACAGATCGTCGGGAAGCTGGTCGGGAGCGAGTTTCATTGCGTGACTGGGCCACCAGATGGGTATAGCGCGCCATCTGCAAAAGGGGCTATCGGTTTTGCGTTGCCGCCCACGCTAAAGTATTGAAGTCCCGCATGATCTTTTGGCGACAGGCTTCCGGGTCGCTGGATCATGCTCCCCTCGGCCAATCGAAACATCGAAACGCCGTATTCGCCCATCCTCAGTGATGGCCCAACTGGATGTGAGTCCATGGATCATTATCGCCCAGCGCCGCCGCGTGGCGTCGATGTGCCCCGTCGACGGTCGATCGGCTGGCTCATTCCGTCGCTGATCCTTGTGATTGTCGCGGCAGGTTGGTGCGCCTTCTGGTTCTACGCGGCCGACCGGGCGAAGGATATGATTGCCGGGTGGATCGAGCGCGAGCAGCGATCGGGCCGCGTCTACACGTGTGCCGATCAAAGCCTTGGCGGATTTCCGTTCCGTATTGAATTTCGCTGCGCCAAGGCCAGGGCTGAGTTGCCCAAGCTTTCACCGCCGGCGACGCTTGCCGCATCCAATATTCTGGCCGCCGTCCAGGTCTACCAGCCCACGCTGTTGCTGGCGGAGATCGAGGGGCCGCTGACGATTGCCGATCTTGGCCAGGCCCCGAAAATGACGGCGAACTGGTCGCTGGCGCAAATCAGTTTGCGCGGCACGCCGCGGGCGCCGCAGCGTGTGTCCTTCGTTGCCGATCGGATGACGCTTGACCGCAATGAGACCGACAAGCCGGATCTTGTCTTTTCGGCGAACCACGCCGAGCTGCATGGGCGTCTGGCGTCCGGAACGGTCACCGAAAACCCGGTCATCGATGTTGCAACCTCCCTGAGGGATGCAACCGCGCCGACCATGCATCCGCTGACGAGAAAGGGGCTCGACTTCGATGCCGATGCGCAACTCGTGGGCCTGCGGAATTTCGCGCCGAAAACCTGGACCGAACGGTTTCGGGAAATTCAGCAGGCCGGCGGCCGGATCGATATCCGCAAGGCGCGGCTGAAGCAGGGCGATCTGCTTGCCGTGGCGAATGGGTCATTGAAGCTGACGCCGTCCGGTTATCTCGATGGCGAATTGCAAGTGACGGCGACGGGAGTCGAGAAAATCCTGCCAGCGCTGGGTGTCGAAGCCCTGGCGCGCCAGGGCGGCAGCCGCAGCGAGCGGCTGGGAGCGGCGCTCAACTTCCTCGACAAGATGGCGCCCGGCGCCATTGCTGGTGCCGTCTCGTTTCTTGGTGAGCCTGCGGAGCTTGAGGGCCGCAAGGCGACAAAGATGCCGCTTCGCTTCAAGGATGGCGTTGCAACGCTTGGGCCGGTGAAGCTCGGTCAGACACCGCCGTTGTTTTGATCGACAGGATACGGTCATTCCGGGGTCGCGCTTTCAGCGCGCCCCGGAATGACGATCAGTCGTCGTCCGAGGCATAAGGCCGGGCAATCGGTGCCATCGGCAAGGGCTGATGCGTGCGACCGAAATCGGGTATGGCTGAATCCTGGCCGATATTGACGATGCCGCGGCGGATCGCGCGCGTGCGGGTGAAGTGATCGAACAAGGCATCACCGTCGCCACGCCGGATGGCGCGCGTGAGCTTTGACAAATCCTCATTGAACGTGCCGAGCATCTCCAGCACCGCGTCCTTGTTGTGCAGGAACACGTCGCGCCACATGGTCGGATCGGATGCCGCGATGCGCGTGAAATCGCGGAAGCCGCCGGCGGAGAATTTCAGCACTTCGGATTCCGTCACTTCACCCAGTTCGTTGGCGGTGCCGACGATGGTGTAGGCGATCAGATGTGGCAGATGGCTCGTGATCGCGAGAACGAGATCGTGATGCTCGGGTGTCATCACCTGGACATTGGCGCCGATCTTTTCCCAGAAAGCGCGCAGTGTTTCGATTGCGGGCGCTTCCGTCCCCTGCACGGGTGTGAGGATGCACCAGCGATTGACGAACAGTTCGGCGAAGCCGGCATCGGGGCCGGAATTTTCCGTGCCGGCCACCGGATGCGCCGGAATGAAATGCACGCTCTCCGGCACGAATGGCGCCATAT
>JAEXXW010000175.1 GCA_023405565.1 Pseudomonadota bacterium | reverse complement strand
GCAGATTGCGGCCGAAATCGACATGTTCCGCAAGGTTGCCGAGTCCGCGGGGATGAAGCCCGAATAATGAGGTTATTTGCTGCGTCGGCGAGCCCGGGTCGCGCTCGGTGTCTCGCCGAATTGTGTCCGATAGTTGCGTGAGAAATGCGCCGGATCGGCGAAGCCACTCGCCAGTGCGACGCTGATCAGCGGCAGGTCGTCTTCGCGTTCAATCAATGCCCGGGCGTGATCGAGACGCAGATCAAGAAGAACACGCGAGAAGGTCTTCCCTTGCTCGGCGAAGGCGCGGTGCAGCGATCGCACTGAAAGGCCGGCGTCTCTTGCGATCAGGGCCGGGTCGAGACTGCGATTAGACAACCGATCTTCGATCAGTGATTTGATCCGCGCGATTCGGCTGTTGTTGCTGCCTGACGATGTTGAGGCGCGAGGTGCAACCGCGCGGTCGATCAGAGAAACGAGTGCTTCGGTCATGGCCGTGCAATCGTCATCGTCCCATTGTTGCTCGATGTCCGTGAGACGCAGGATCGCATCGCGCGCAAGCGCCGCCGAGCCGGTGTCGGTGCTGACGATCAGAGGTTGGGCCGTCAGACTCGTGTGGCGCTGGAACCTCGCGAACAGGTTGCGCGGCAGAAGAACGAGACGACGTTCGACGATCTCCGGAAAGAGCAGGTGGAACGGCGCGTTGCTATCGATCAGTGCGATCTGCCCCGGCCTCAGACGAACACGGACGCCGCCCTGATCCATCAGCGATTCGCCGCGGCATTGCAGACCGACCATGATATGGCCGTCGCCGCGTCCGGCCTGATTTACGGTCCTGGAGACGCCATGCGGATGCGTACGGAAATTGACAAATCGGCCCGGCCCGGCCGTCCGGCTCGACAGCATCCCGTCGAAGCGCCCCCGTCCCGTCGGTTCCATCTCGGCATCGATGACGCCTCGAGTGACAACGTCCGACCAATAGTCGATGCCATTGCCGCCGATCGACGAGGTATTCCAAGTTTGCCAGACGCTATTGACCTGCATGGGATGTCCGCATGCAGGAAAAGTGCCGTAGCGGGTCATCCGGCGTCAAGCCGACAATTCGAGCACGATGCTGTCGTTATGCAGGCGATTTGCCGTCCGCGCTGATCGCCGCCAGCATCTCGTCTCGGCCTTTCGCGACCGCATCCCTGATCTGCGGTTGGCGGCCCATTTCGCCCATCTCTTGCTGCCGTTCGATCGTGCCGTCCGTCATCAGTGGTGTGACGCCAAGCTCGCGCAGCGTTTCGGCGACCTCGCGCATTTCCGCCGCGCGGCGGATGCCGTGGCTCGCCATGCGCTCGATATTGTATTCGGAGATCTTGTTCCAATCGAGCGTCGGGTAGTTGTTCTTCAGCGACGAGGCGACCTGATCGACCACACCCGCGCGCTGGGCGGCGAGGAAGCATTCCAGCGTCAAGGCTTCGATGCCCTTGATCATCACGCTGCGAACCATCTTGATCGCGGCGGCGTCACCGGTCTTTTCGCCGACGACCTGCGTCTGCATACCGAGTGATGTCAGCAGCAGTTCGATTTCTCCGGCGTAAGGACCTGCCAGCATCATGGGCGATTTGTGGCGTGCCGGATAGATCGGCGAGACGATGGCCACATCGACATAGCGCGCGGTGTCACCGAGCAACTTCGCGCTGGCCAGCTTGCGGCCGGGCGAGACCGAATTGACATCGAGGTAGAACGGCTTTCCGGTCAGGTGCCCATGCACCGATTGCGCGGCCTCATGGCTGGATGCGGCGGTTACCGCGGCAATCACCAGCCCGGCATCGCGCACGGCATCCTCGGCAGATGAAGCTACACGCACGCCGATGCCTTTCGCGGCTTCGACGAGCTTTGCGCCGGCGGCTTGCGGAAACAGGATGTCCCAGGCTGCGATATCCGTGACGCCTTCTTCACGCAGACCTGCTGCGATAGCGTGTCCGGCCTCGCCAAAGCCGATGAAGGCAATGCGTGGAGTCACGGCTCGCCTTTCAGCTTCTTCTGAATACGCAGGTCGAAGCGTTCGACATTCACAACGACACGGCTATGCGTGCCGTCGCCAACCCGCTCGCGGTCATCGAAAGCCTCGACCAGGAAGGTGACGTTGCGGCCGTCGACCTTTGTCACTTCCGCCGTGGCGCGCAGCGTCATGCCGACCGGCGTCGCCGCGTAATGGCCGACGTCGAGATGAGTGCCAAGGCTTTGATGGCCTGGCGGCAGCAAGCTCTCGATCGCATCGAGGGCGGCGGCCTCCATCATGTTGATCATCACCGGTGTCGCCAGCACCCGAACGCGGCCGGAGCCAACGCGCGGTGCCGTCTGTTCTTCGCCGACCAGAATTTGTGCGTGGCCTTTGAGGCCGGGTTTCAGGTTTGAATAATCTGTCATCCGGCCCTTATGCGCGGCTCCGGAGAGCCGCGTCAATATGACCTTGAGAGCATTCATGCGATGGCGCGGAGACAGGCAAACCATGGCGTGCCATGCCGCTCGCGATGCAACTCAGCACCGCAAAGCCACCCCGGTCACAGCATTTCCAGCGCATATTTCTTGTGCGGCGGCGGAAAGGCGCGGTCGAGGCTGGCAAGATCATCGACAGTCAATTGCAGGTCGAGCGCGGCACGATTTTCGCGCACATGCTGCGGGCCCGTTGCCTTGGGAATGACGATGGTGCCGGTTTTCCGGAGCAGCCAGGCGAGCGCGACCTGTGCGGGCGTCACTGCATGCTGCTCGGCGATCGCTTTCAGGACGGCTGCGTTCAGAAGGCGCCCCTGTTCGATCGGCGAATAGGCCATGATCGGGATTTTGCGCTCGCGGCACCACGGCACGAGATCATACTCGATGCGGCGGCGCTTCAGGTTGTAGA
>JAEXXW010000547.1 GCA_023405565.1 Pseudomonadota bacterium | reverse complement strand
GGCCGGCCAGCACCGCGAGCATTGCAAGCACCCAGGGCCAGTGACTGGCTGACGTGCCGCTTGCGCTTGCCCGCGCGAGCTCACCGGCGCTAACGGTACCTTGCCCCGCGATGTCCGCCATCCGGTTGGTGGTCGATGCCACCGCGGCAAGTCCGTCACGCCAGCTCTCGCTGAGAGTATCAAGCAGACCGGTACTGCCAAGCAGGCTTGCAAAGCCCGCGGGCATTGCCGCCATGACCTGACTGGATTGCGAGGTCAGGAGATTCGCAAGACCGCTGGCATTCAGCCCTTCGCTGCGCTGCTGCTGTCCGACAACGCCAGCCACCAAAGGCGCCAGCATCCCAAGCAACGACTTGGTCGTGCCGGTGTCGATCCCCGTGAAGCGGCCGACAGTACCGGCCAGCGTGTTGAACGAGCCGCTGCCAAGCAACGAGGACAGAAGGTTATTCCCTGTTTCGATGAGAGCGCCCGGGCGCCCGTCATTGACAGCGCTTTTCGCCCGATCAAGTTCCGTTGATTGCTCCGCCATCATATCCGATAATCGCTGCTGGTCCTGCGGCTTTGCAGCGACACTCGCAAGGCTTGCGAGAATGGCGGGAATGCCGGCGCCAACAGCTTTCCGGGCTGTATCGGGATCAAGGCCGAGAGCGCCACCCATTTTCGAAACTAGATTTGGAGTGACAAACTGCATGATAAGCGAAACGAGATTCACAGGCATGATTTCTGTCTCCATTGGCGCATCGTGAACGACCCTCTGCTACAAAACATCCGGGTGGATGCATCGCGGCAGCATTCCAATGCGGCGTGGATCAGACCAACCCCGTCTTTCGGTCGCGTGAATCGAATTGAGCAGCTAAGTCAGAGATTTGAATAAGATAAAGATCAACGATGGCGATGAAACACGCGCGATATCATCGCAATGTCATGCGTTGATGGAACTGCAGTTGTTCTTCGGTCGCGAAGAAATGCCTTGACCAAGGCAGAGCGCAAACGAGCGCTCTGGATGCAGGATCGGCCCGCACGTCAGAATGGCCGGTCAATCGCTGCTGCCAACAGCGGGGCCACACAGGTGCCATCGCAGTGGTATGGTTCCCTGTGAAATATCTTCCAGGGCCGTCGCGGCGTGGTCCGTCTGCCCGATGCGGGCTTCAGCAGGCCCGATTGCCAGAAAGTCGCGCTCGCAACGCGTGATCTCATGCAATATGATGGGAAAGAGACCGTCATCTCCCGTTCCTGACCCGACCCGTATTATAAGAATGACCACGAACCCATCGTCGACCTGATGTATCAAGCCAAGCTGCGGCGGCGTCCCGGATAGATGTCCGGCGGTGAGGGCTGTCAGCGCAGTGACGATCGTCTGCTTGAATCGGCGCCCGATCTGAACCGAAGCGCCACACTTATCCAGTCAGGATTCGCAAGAATGCGAAAGACCACCCCGTATAAGGCGTCAAAAAAAACGTCCATCAAGAAAGTCGGCGTCGACAAGACAGGCCGGAAGCCGGCCAGGGGCGTGTCGAATGGAACCGCGCCTCTCGTGCCCGGCATGTCCCTCAAGGAACAGGCTTACCAGCTTATCAAGCACCGCATCATCACCTGTGCTTTCAAGCCGGGGGAAAATCTCAACGAAGCGGTTGTCGCCGAGATGCTTAATCTTGGGCGGACGCCGGTAAACCAGGCTTTCGACCGGTTGAGACTCGAAGCCCTGGTCGATGTCATGCCGCGCAAAGGCATTGTCGTGCGGCATATTCATTTTGATGAAGTTCTGCAGATCAGCGAGGCTCGTATCCTCAACGAGGCTTATGCCATAAGACTGGCCGCGGAACGTGCGACCGCGGCGGAAATAACGGCGATGCGCGACGTCCTGGCCGAGGCTGTTCGGATCGATGACGATATCGAACGCTTCATCATGTTGGATCGGGAATTCCACATGCAGATCGCTCATGCCGCTAGAAACGACGTTCTCTCCGATATTCTTCTGAATCTCAACGAGAGGTCGCTGCGGCTATGGTCGATTTCACTGGCTGACGAAGCGCACAAGGCCAGCGTGAACAACGAGCATCACGATATCTTTATGGCTATCTGCCGGCGCGATCCTGATGAGGCCGAGCGCACGATGCGCCAGCATATCGATTCATTCCGGCAGACGATTTTGAATAAATTGTCCGACCTGCAGAGTGATCTTGGATCATCGCGTACTGCGCCGAGTATCCCGGGGAAAGCAATCTCGCTTTAAAGCCGTTGCGCGAAGGGCGGCGGTTCGGGTGAGGCCTTGCGTGCCGCCGCGATTGCGGCAGCACGCAAAAGATGGACGTCGCACGTTGCCGCAGCTTACGGGATCTGCGCGCGCGATTGCTTCACGATCGGCTCCATGCGCGCAGCTTCCTGAGCGATGAAGGCCTTGAATGCGTCCGGAGTGTCGGCGATCACCGTCAGGCCAAGTCCCTGAAGACGGGCAGTCACCGTCGGGTCGCGCAACGCATCGACAAAAGCCTTGTTCAGCTTCTCGACGATATCTTTCGGCGTCGTCGCCGGAGCGACAAAGCCGTACCAGATACCGGCTTCGAGATCGGGAGAGCCGGCCTGCGGAGATGTTGGTACCTCCGGAAGCTGCGGGCTCGGTGTTTTGGCTGTCACGACGATCGGCTTCAGAC
>JAEXXW010000525.1 GCA_023405565.1 Pseudomonadota bacterium | reverse complement strand
ACAATTCCTTGCGCCGTGGGACATGAAGAATGTCGTCGAGAAAATCACCGGCGCCGGAAATGCCCGCGTGCTGGTGACCGAGCGCGGCGCATCCTTCGGCTACAACACGCTCGTGTCAGACATGCGCGCCTTGCCTGAACTCGCCAAGACCGGTGCGCCGGTGATTTTCGATGCCACCCATTCGGTGCAACAGCCCGGCGGGCAGGGCACCTCTTCGGGCGGACAGCGCGAATTCGTGCCGGTGCTGGCGCGCGCCGCCGTTGCTGTCGGCGTCGCCGGCGTGTTCATCGAAACGCATCAGGACCCGGACCATGCGCCGTCCGACGGTCCGAACATGATTGCGCTGAAAGACCTCGAACCCCTCCTGAAAAAGTTGATGGCGTTTGACCGCCTCGCAAAAAGCTGATGCGGACAGCGTGCCAAACGCGCGCCGCTCCGACACCTCTGATCCTCCGACATGAATAACCGCGAACTTGCCGTCATCGCTCTGCTCGTCTTTGTGACGTCGCTGTTCACGCGCTCCGTCGATCCCGTGATCCCGCAGATCGCCGACGGATTGCTGGTCAATGTCGGTACGGCCGCCTTGCTGTCGACTGCCTTTGCGCTGCCTTACGCCATCGTGCAGCCGGTACTCGGCGCATTGGCCGACATGAGGAGCAAGACACGGCTCATGAGCATCTGCCTCGTGCTGCTGGTGCTGTCTGCCGCGGTGAGCGCTCTTGCACCGAACTTTACGGTTCTGGCGATTTCCCGCGTCGTGGCTGGCATTGCGTCGGGTGGGATTTTCCCGACCTCGCTGGCGCTTGCCGGCGACCGTATTCCAATGGCGCAGCGGCAGGTCGCGATCGGCCGCCTGCTGGCGGCGACCATGACCGGCAATCTTCTGGGTGCTTCGCTCGCAGGCATCGTCGGTGATCTGGCGGGTTGGCGGGCGGTCTTCGTCGTGGTCGGCTCGATGGGCGCCTTGTGCATCGTTGCGATTGTGATCGGCTTTCGCGCAAGCGCCCCGGAGGTGACGAAGGGCTTCGACCTGTCGACACTCGGCCCGAACTACAAGGCGATCTTCGGCAATCCGCTGGCGAAATATTGCTTCGGCGCGGTGTTCATCGAATCGCTGGTGGTGTTCGGCATCTTTCCGCATATGGCGGCGCTGCTGCATGAGGCCGGCGAGAACAGGGCGTCGATCGCCGGCATCGTGCTGGCCGGGTTCGGCATCGGCGCCGTTGTCTATACATTCTGCGTGCGCTGGCTGCTGGCATTGCTCGGCGAGCGCAAGATGATGATTGGCGGCGGACTGATCATGGCGGCCTTCTGCCTGATCCTGACCTGGCGCCTGCCATGGCCGCTGGAATTCGCCAATTTTGTCCTGCTTGGCTTCGGCTTCTACTGGCTGCATGGCTGCATCCAGGTTTACGCGACCGAGCTTGCGCCGACCGCGCGCGGGTCGACCATGGCGCTGCATTCGGCGGCGTTCTTCCTGGGGCAGGCGGTCGGCCCGATCGTCTATGGCATCGGCTTCGCCCATGTCGGGACAAACCCGATGCTGGTAGCCGGAGCGATCATCATCGCGATTGTCGGCTATGTCTGCGCCAGCCGGCTGCACCGCGCCAAGCCAATGGGCAAAAGCTAGCCGCAACAGCGTCAGTGCCGGCGTGACAAGCCGGCGGATTTAACCTCTGCCGCGATAGGGCGCGACGCCCTGATCGGGCACCCACACACCATTCGGCAATTTGCCCGCCTGCCAGAACACGTCGATCGGCATGCCGCCGCGCGGATACCAATAACCACCAATCCGCAGCCAGCGCGGTTTCAGCAACGAAACCAACCGCTTGCCGATAGAAACTGTGCAGTCTTCATGGAACGAGCCGTGGTTTCTGAACGCGTTCAGGTAGAGCTTTAAGGACTTCGACTCGACCAGAAACTTGTTCGGGACATAGTCGATGACGAAATGCGCGAAGTCCGGCTGACCGGTGATCGGGCACAGCGCGGTGAATTCCGGCATGGTGAAGCGGGCGACATAGTTCGTGTCGGGATGCGGGTTCGGCACCCGGTCGAGGACCGCCTTGTCGGGCGATGACGGGAGCACCGTGGTCTGGCCGAGCTGCAGGCCGGAAGATGACAGCGACTGGGATTTCTTGTTGCGAGCCATGTCCGGCTCTTAGCGCGCTCCTTTCAGCCGCGCCAGCGCCTGCTGTACAATCTGGTCGCCATAGGTGGCACCGACCTCATAAAGAATGCGCGCCTTCTGCAGATCCTTCGGTACACCTTCGCCCTGTTCGTATTGCGAGGCGAGGTTGGCCGGAGCGCTGTCGTCGCCGCCGAGCATGGCCTGCTCGAACAGCTTGACCGCCTTGACCTGGTCCTTCGGCACGCCCTGACCGAGCGAATAGAGCACGCCGAGGTTGTTCATGATCACAGGATGGTCTGGCGCCATGGCGTAGTATTTGAGCGCACGGGCATAATCGACCTTCACCCCGCGCCCCAGCTGATACATGAAGCCGAGATTCTTGATCGCGCTGGCGTCGCCTTCCTTGGCGGCCTTTTCGAAGGTGGCCAGCGCCTTGGCATAGCTCTGCGGGCCACCATGACCGAAAAAGTCCATGCGACCGAGTTCGGTCAGGGCTTCCGTGGCACCGAATTCATAGGCGCCCTTGAAAACGATCCGCGCCTTGGTGTGGTCGCCGGCGCCATAATAGAGCGCGCGGCCGAACTGATAGTGCAGGCGGCCATTATGCTGGTCGGCCACCACCGCCTTGGCGCAGGCCTGCACCGCCTCCTTGGTCACCTTCTTGTAGTGAACGCCGCGAACATTAGCGGGCTTGTTCCGCGAATAGGGATCGGCCGCGAGACGATCGCATTCGCCGGCGATGAGTTGGGCCTCCGGTATCGTGGCGCGGATGCCATCGGTCGCGATCTGCTCGGCGATGCTTCCGGTCTTCTGGCCGCCTTGCTGCAGTAGCACGACATCGCTGCGCAGCGACGAGTGATCCCACGGGATCTGCTGTTCCTTGGTAACCGCGACGACGTCAGTCCGCACGCGCCGGAGTACACTCGAAATCTCAATGTTCGGGGTCTGCAGATGCTTGAGCAGGGCCGTCGTGAACGGGCTGTTGCGTCCCTCGCCATCGAGCGCCACGTTATCGGGCTGGGTCGCGAAGGCGATCATGGTGTCGATCGAGCCCTTGGTCGATGCGAGACCGGTGCCGACACTGGCCGATCGTGTCGCCAGTTTGCGATCCATGCTTTTCGTCAGGGGATTGTCACGGCAGGCATCGAGGAAGACGAGATTGATGCGCTGTTCGGCATCCATTTGCCGCAGCACATAATCGAGGCTGACCGCCGCGAAATTCAGGTCCGTTGTATTCTCAATCTTTGCATCCACAGGGACGAGATAGTTGATGTTGTCGACCTGCAGGCCGTGCCCGGCATAGAAGAAGGCAATGACTTTGGCGCCGCGCGAACGTGTCACAAACGTCCGGATCGAGCTCTCCATCCCGAGCCGGTCCTGATCCAATCCCTGCACGACATCGAAGCCGAGCTTGCGCAGTGACGCGGCAATGTCGGTGGCATCGTTCCTGGGATTGGCGAGAACCGGTGCGTTCCGGTAGGCGCTGTTTCCGATGACAAGGGCTACCCGGTCGGCGGCATAAGCGGAATTGACGGCAACACCAAACAGCAAAATCAGACCTGCAATGAACCGCATGAAATAGCCCCCGTCAGGCAATCAGTCGGCGCAAAAGTTCTATGCCACCTCTGACAGCGTCAAGCTGGGTTTCGCGGTATGCGAGCACTCTTGCGTGAGCGCTTTGATGCTGTACAAGCGGCCCCGATCCTTATCGCCCCTCAAAGCCGGAAGCCCGAATGACTGCGATCGTCAATATCGTCGGCCGAGAAATCCTCGACAGCCGCGGCAATCCCACCGTCGAAGTGGACGTGTTGCTGGACGATGGCTCGCTCGGTCGTGCCGCCGTGCCGTCCGGCGCGTCGACCGGCGCGCATGAGGCCGTTGAATTGCGGGATGGCGACAAGGGCCGCTATCTTGGCAAGGGCGTCCGCAAGGCGGTCGATGCGGTCGAGGGCGAAATCTTCGACGCCATTGGCGGCATGGATGCGGAAGACCAGGTCCTGATCGACGAAACGATGATCGCGCTGGACGGGACGCCCAACAAGGCGCGTCTTGGCGCCAATGCATTGCTGGGCGTGTCGCTGGCCACAGCCAAGGCGGCGGCCATGTCGAGCGGTCTGCCATTGTACCGCTATGTGGGCGGGGCGGCCGCCCGTCTTCTTCCGGTGCCGATGATGAACATCGTCAACGGCGGCGCGCATGCCGACAACCCGATCGACTTCCAGGAATTCATGGTTATGCCGGTCGGCGCCGACTCGTTCGCGGAAGCGCTGCGGATGGGCGCGGAAATCTTCCACACGCTCAAGTCGGCGCTGAAACAGGCCGGCCACAATACCAATGTCGGTGACGAGGGCGGCTTCGCTCCCAATCTGCCGAGTGCGGAAGCCGCGCTCGATTTCGTCATGCAGGCGATCGCGAAAGCCGGCTTCAAGGCCGGAGACGATGTTCTTCTGGCGCTCGACTGCGCTTCAACCGAATTCTTCAAGGATGGCGCCTATCATTATGATGGTGAGGGCAAAGTCCGCAGCATCCAGCAGCAGGTCGATTACCTGGCCCAGCTCGTGTCGAAATATCCGATCGCCTCGATCGAGGATGGCATGGCCGAGGACGATTTCGAGGGCTGGAAGCTTCTCACCAAGTCCATCGGCGCAAAATGCCAGCTCGTCGGCGACGACCTGTTCGTCACCAACGTGACGCGGCTGGCCGACGGCATCGCGCAGGGGATGGGCAATTCCATCCTCGTGAAGGTCAACCAGATCGGAACGCTGACCGAAACACTGGCCGCCGTCGAGATGGCGCACAAGGCCGGCTATACGGCTGTCATGTCGCACCGTTCGGGCGAGACGGAAGACTCGACCATCGCCGATCTCGCCGTCGCCACCAATTGCGGGCAGATCAAGACAGGTTCGCTGGCGCGCTCGGACCGCACCGCAAAGTACAACCAGTTGCTGCGCATCGAGCAGGAGCTTGGCCCACAGGCGAAATATCTGGGCCGCAGCGCTCTTCGGATCGCGTGAGGCCACGGCCTCACGCTTTTATCGGCGAGTGATTTGCCGCACTTCGTTGCGGATGAAATTGCCGAAGCGCTTGCCACGGTTGCGGAGGATTGTCAGCATCCCTGAATCCACAAAATATGTGAGCAGGATGCTGTCCCGCGTATCGACCGCAGTGTGGACAGGATCGGCCGAATGCCACGTATCGGTGCCGACCGCAAAGGCGTAACCCGAATTGCGCGCGAACTTCATTTGCGACTCCTTTTCCAGGGAGCCGTCTGCCTTAACGCTATGGAAGATCGTGCCGATATCCGTATGGGAATTGTCGCGAGGCAGATAAAACTGCACTGTAATGCCCTTCCAGCG
>JAEXXW010000496.1 GCA_023405565.1 Pseudomonadota bacterium | reverse complement strand
CGGAGCGTTGGGGTGTCTAGCGGATCAGGCTTGCGGTCCGTCGGCTTTCATTCTTTCGCTGATCGCGCGAGCATTGGCATCAGACGACGCGCCGAGAGCCTCGGTGACACCGGCACGGTCCGCATCGCTGCGGTTCTGGCTCAGCTTCATCTTGCCTTCGAGCGCATCGATGGTGAAGCGGAAGCCGACAATGCCGCGCAATTGCCGCTCGATGTAATCGGATGGTGCGTCGGAAACCTGCCACGGCTCGGGAAACGCGGCTTCATGCAGGTTCGACAATTCGGTAACGTGGGCTGCGAGTTCGTCGCGATTCTGAAACACCTCGATCCGGCCGCGCGCGCAGATGCTGACGTAATTCCATGTCGGCACCGCCTTGCCGTGCTCCTGCTTCGATGGATACCAGGACGGCGAGATGTAGGTGTCCGGTCCCATGAAAACGGCGAGGGCGGATTTCGAGAAATCACTGTCGCGCCATTGCGGATTGGCCCGGGCGACGTGGCAGCGGAGCTGGCCGAATTCGCCGATGCTCTTATCGAGGATCACCGGCAGGTGGCTGATGATCGGCCCATCCGCGCCGACGGTAGTTAGCGTCGCGAAGCCGATGCGTGCGATCTCGGCTTGCAGACGGTTCTTGTCGGTCTCTCGGAAGTGCGGCGGGATATAGAGCATCGCGTGCCTTACCCCACCTGATAGGGATCAGCTTGCTTCTGCCAGCAACGAGAGTTGCCGCGGCGTATGTGACTTCGCGGTCTGATCGGTCAGCGGCGTCGGATAATCGCCGGTGAAGCAATGATCGGTGAATTGCGGGCGCACCGGATCGCGCTTCTCATAGCCCATCGCGCGATAGATGCCGTCCACGGACAGGAAGGCGAGCGAATCCGCACCGATGAACTTGCGCATCTCCTCGAGCGAATGCGTGGCGGCGAGCAGGCCGTCGCGATCGGGCGTATCGATGCCGTAATAATCGGGATGCGTGATCGGCGGCGAGGCGATGCGGAAGTGCACTTCCTTGGCGCCGGCATCGCGCATCATCTGCACGATCTTGGTGGAGGTGGTGCCGCGCACGATCGAGTCATCGACCAGCACGATGCGCTTGCCGGCAACAACCGCGCGGTTGGCATTGTGCTTGAGGCGCACGCCGAGCTGCCGGATCTGCTGCGTCGGTTCGATGAAGGTGCGGCCGACATAGTGATTGCGGATGATGCCGAGATCGAACGGGATACCGGTTTCCTGCGAGAAGCCGAGCGCGGCCGGCACGCCGGAATCCGGCACAGGCACGATCACATCGGCGTCAGCCGGTGCTTCGCGGCCCAGCTCAGCGCCCATGGTCTTGCGCACCTGATAGACCGGGCGGCCTCCGACGATGGAGTCGGGACGGGCGAAGTAGATGTATTCGAAGATGCAGGGGCGCTGTGCCACCGTGGGAAACGGCTTTTGCGAATGCGCGCCCTTGTCGTCGAAGACGATCACTTCGCCATTCTCGATGTCGCGCACATATTTCGCGCCGATGATATCGAGCGCGCAGGTTTCCGATGTCAGGATCGGACAGCCATCGAGCGTGCCGAGCACCAGCGGGCGGATGCCGAGCGGATCGCGGGCGCCAACCAGCTTCTTGTTGGTGAGGCCGACGAAGGAATAAGCGCCTTCCAGTGCCTTCAGACCGTCGATGAAGCGATCGATGAAGCGCGGCTTGCGGGAGCGGGCCACCAGATGCAGCATCACCTCGGTATCGGTGGTGGATTGCATGATCGCGCCTTCGCGCACGAGGTCGCGGCGCAGCGTCAGCCCATTGGTCAGGTTGCCGTTGTGACCGATGGCGAAGCCGAAGGGATCAAGCTCGGCGAAGAGCGGCTGCACGTTGCGCAGCAGGGTCTCGCCAGTCGTGGAATAGCGGACATGGCCGATCGCCGACATGCCGGGCAGGCGGTCGATCACCTCGCGGCGGGAGAAGGTGGCGCCGACGAGGCCGAGACGGCGCTCCGAATGGAACCGCTGGCCATCGAACGAGACGATACCAGCCGCTTCCTGGCCGCGATGCTGGAGCGCATGCAGGCCGAGTGCGGTGATCGCTGCCGAGTCGGGATGTCCGAAAATGCCGAATACGCCGCATTCCTCACGGAGGCGGTCGGCATGCATTTCGAGGTCGAGAGGGTTTTTGTCCGGGGCGGCCGTCATTGCGTGGTTCAAGTCCCTCCGGACCGGCTGCTAGCGCGCGGCCCTCGTTTCGATCAACTGACGCATATCGGTCCGGTCGGACCGATCGTAACCTTCACCGGTGCTGCCGCCTTGGCGGGGCGCTGAATTGTCCGACCGTTGGCCGCTGGCGGGTTGCTCCTCGCCACCGTCCTCCTTGGGACGCTTCAACCGTTTCAAGATGGTGCTTTCGGGGTCATCCGGCAACATGGACTTAAGCCAATCTCCGGTGCCTGCAAGGACTACACGGGATTTTGCACCGGTAACCCAGGTGGGTTGCGATTTCTGCGGGACCAGCCAGTCGAAAAACAGATAGGCGACGACGACGATCACGAGGCCGCGGGCCAGCCCGAACAGGAAACCGAGCGTCCGGTCGAGGGCGCCGATTCGGCTGTCGAGGATCATGTCCGAAATCCGCACGGTGACGATGGACACGATCAGGAGGGTGCCTAAAAACACGCCGCCGACCACGGCGCCGGCCGCGACAATGTCATTGTTGAAGTAACTTTTCGCGAAGGGCAGCAGGCGGCCGTAGAAATAAAGCGTGGCAGCGGCTGCGGCGATCCAGGCGGCGATCGACAGGACTTCGCGCATAAAACCGCGAATCATGGCGAGCAGCCCGGAAATCAGCATGACAACCAGGAGGATGATGTCGAGCAACGTGATCGGCATGGTCGGACAGGAGCCTCGGAGCAGGCGCTTTGAGTCCGGGCATTCCGGACGGGCGCGCCTGTATAGCCGCCCGTCATTGCCCCGTCACCCGTCTTTAGACACGGCGCTATGGAAGAGTGCGTCATGCTAAGGATGAACCAGGTTCCCCCGTGGCGCAACCAAGACCGGCGGGGTTTCTCCCGCCCATCCGCAATGACAGGATGCTTGCGGCTGGAGATTGGCCGGAAGGACCACAACAGATGCGATCGCCTGCAAATC
>JAEXXW010000433.1 GCA_023405565.1 Pseudomonadota bacterium | reverse complement strand
CCACGGAAGCGTTCGGTGAAGTTCTTGAAATGCTGGCGCGCCAGCAGCGTCGTCGGCACGACGACAGCAACCTGCCTGCCAGCCATTGCCGCGACGAATGCCGCACGCAACGCCACTTCGGTCTTGCCGAAACCGACATCGCCGCACACCAGACGATCCATCGGCCGTCCCGAGGCGAGATCGTCGAGCGCGGCATCGATCGCGCTCTGCTGGTCTTCGGTCTCCTCATACGGGAAGCCGGCGCAGAACTCATCATAGGCGCCTTCCGGAACCGTGATCTTCTCCGCTTCGCGCAACTTGCGCTCGGCCGCGATTTTCATCAGCTCATGAGCGATCTCGCGGATGCGGTTCTTCATCCGCGCCTTGCGCGTCTGCCATCCAGAGCCGCCGAGGCGGTCGAGTTCGACCTCGAGGTCTTCAGAGCCGTAGCGCGACAACAGGTCGATATTCTCGACCGGCAGATACAGCTTGGTCTCGCCGGCATAATGCAGTTCGAGACAGTCATGCGGCGCCCCGGCTGCCTCGATCGTCTGCAGCCCGACGAACCGGCCGATACCGTGATCGACGTGAACGACAAGATCACCAGCCGACAGGCTCGTCGCCTCGGCGATGAAATTCTCCGCGCGCTTCGAGACACGGCGCGGCCGCACAAGGCGGTCGCCGAGGATGTCCTGTTCGCCAATGATGGCAACGCGGTCGGTTTCGAAGCCGGTTTCGAGGCCGAACACCGCAAGCGACACATCGGTCTTCGGGCGCGCCAGCGCCTCCTGCCATGTCGCGACATTGGCGAGATTGGCGATGCCGTGATCGCGCAGCACATGCCCCATGCGATCGCGCGCGCCTTCGCTCCACAGCGCAATGACGACATTCTTGTTGTCGCGCTGCAGTCCGGCGACGTGCCGTGTCACCGCATCAAAGACATTGGCGTTCTGCTCGGCGCGATCAGCGGCAAAATTGTGCCCCTGCCGCGTGCCTATATCGACGACGGAGCCGTCCTGATCCGGCACCGTAAACGGCGTCAGCCGCGCGAGCTTGGAGCGCTCCAGCCGATCGCGCCATTCTTCTTCCGTAAGATAGAGACGCTGCGGCGGCAGCGCTTTGTAAGGCACGCCGCCCGCATCCGCAGGTGCGTTGTGACGCGTATCGAAATAATCACCGATCAGGCTGATCCGCTCATGCACGGCCTCGTCGGCCAGGGGCTCAAGCACAACCGGCGTACCGTCGAGATAATCGAGCAATGTGTCGAGACGCTCGTGGAACAGCGGCAACCAATGCTCCATGCCGGGATAGCGGCGCCCTTCGCTCACTGACTCGTATAGAAGATCGTCGCGCGTCGCAGCGCCGAAGGCTTCGACATAACCAAGCCGGAAGCGGCGGATGGTCTCGGTCGTGAGCTGGAATTCCGCCACCGGCACGAGATCGAGCGCGCGCATGTCGTATTGCGTGCGCTGCGTCTCGGGATCGAACGTGCGGATGCTCTCGAGCTGATCGCCGAAGAAATCCAGCCGCACCGGCATATCCATGCCCGGCGCGTAGAGATCGAGGATGCCGCCGCGCTGCGCATAGTCACCCGGCTCGCGCACGGTGGAGGCGCGCGTATAACCATTGAGCTCGAGCCAGCTCGCCACGCGCTCCATCGGCATCACGTTGCCCGGCGCTGCCGACAGCGATTGCCCGGCCACAAAAGTCCGCGCCGGCACGCGCTGCAGGATCGCGTTCACCGTGGTCAGCACCACCGATGGCTTGTCGCGCGCCTCGACATTGGCCAACCGCGAGAGGACCGTCATCCGCTGCGCCAGCACGGCCGCATGCGGCGACACGCGGTCATAGGGAAGGCAATCCCAGGCCGGGAATTCCAGCCGCTCGACCTCGGGCGCAAAGAACGACAATCCGCGCGCCAAGGCGGCCATGCGCGCTCCGTCGCGGCACACCACCAGCACGCTGACGGCCGGCGCGTGCGGGCGCGCGGCAATTGCACGGGCGAGGTCGCCGACCACAAGGCCTTCGGCGCCATCTGCAACATTCGACAGCGTCAGCGGCTTGCGCGGCCGAAGAAGTTCGGCAGGGCTTTTGATCATCAGCGTGTCCGCCATCAGCGAATCTCTCCGCTCATGGCGTGGAAGGTGCGGATACGATCCAGCAAGGCGGAATGATGCGACGGCGGGATGGCAATTTCGCCGGTGATCCAGCCATAGATGTCCTGATCCTGCACTTCCAGCAGCCTCTCATATTCGTCCAGGTCGCCGTCGGTCATGTCGGCGATATGCGCGTCGGCAAAACGGCCGAGCAGAAGATCGGTTTCCCGGATCCCGCGATGCCAGGAGCGGAACAGCAGCCGCCGCTGCCGCTCGGTCAGATTCGCGCTCGATCGTGAAGTCCCGGTCATGCTCGCTCCGCAACGCCAAAAGCCCGGACGGGCCGGGCGGGCGTCATATAGGCCGCCGACAAGCGTCTGTCAGCCCGTTCGTGTTATGCGTATGTGCATGAGGCCCAATCTGCTCGACCCGTTCTTTGCATCGATCACGTCGCTGTCCGGCATCGGACCGAAGGTGGAGAAGCTGTATCGCCGGCTGCTCGGCCGCGATGACGTGCCGCGGCTGCTCGACCTGCTATTCCACATGCCGACGAGCGCCATCGA
>JAEXXW010000272.1 GCA_023405565.1 Pseudomonadota bacterium | reverse complement strand
CCACGGACTTCTTCATGCCGATGGTGGACGATCCGTTCGATTTCGGCCGCATCGCTGCGACCAATGCGATCTCCGACGTCTATGCGATGGGCGGCAAGCCGGTGATGGCACTCGCCATTCTCGGCATGCCGGTCGACAAGATCGCACCGGAAATGGTGCGGAAGATTCTGGAAGGCGGCTCGTCGGTTTGCAGCGCGGCCGGCATTCCCGTCGCTGGCGGTCATTCGATCGATTGCCCCGAGCCGGTTTACGGCCTTGCCGTGATCGGCACCTGCCGGCCGGAGCATGTTCGCCGCAATGCCGATGCAAAACCCGGCGATGCCATCATCCTCACCAAACCGCTGGGCGTCGGCGTCTATTCGGCCGCGATCAAGAAGGATCTGCTGCCGCAGGGCGGTTATACCGACATGATCGCCAGCACGACGCTGCTGAACAAGGTGGGCGCCGAGCTCGCGCAAAACCCTGCGGTCCATGCGATCACCGATGTCACCGGCTTTGGCCTGCTCGGTCACGGCCTTGAAATGGCGCGTGGATCGAAACTCACACTCGTGTTGCAGGCAGACGAAGTGCCGCTATTGCCCGCTGCGGAAGCCCTTGTAAAGCAAGGCTGCGTTACCGGCGCATCGCATCGCAACTGGGCGAGCTATGGTCATGAGGTGACGTTGCCCGCGGGCACGGAAGACTGGCAGCGCCATCTCCTGACCGATCCGCAGACATCCGGCGGCTTATTGATCGCCGTTGCGCCCGAGGCGGCACAGTCCATACTCCACACCATCATCGAGGCTGGCTATCCCTACGCGAAAATCATCGGTCAAGCTGAAGCAGGCCAGCCGTCGATCACTGTCCAGGCTTGACGCCGCCGCATTTCAATTGAGGTCGTTTATCGACTGCATTGCACGCGACGCTGCGGTGCAATGTTGATGTGTCACATAGAGCGCCTATGATTGCGCTATCGCGCACGTTCGAATCATGGCGACGGAGCGCGGACGGCCGGTCGGCCAAATCTCACAAAAACTCAGCCGGGAGTGAAAGCGATGCTCAATCGTCGCGGTTTCCTGGGTGCGTCTGCGAGTGTGGTCTCCCTCGCCGCAGCACCCGTCTTTGCACAGCCAGCCGTTATCACTGGATCGACCGAATTGCTGCCCAAAGGCAGCCAGCCCCGCATCGTTATTGCCGGTGGCGGATGGGGTGGCCTCACAGCCGCGCGCTATCTTCGCGAGCAAGTACCGAACGCGGACGTGATCGTGCTCGAACGCAATCCGGTGTTCTGGTCGTGCCCCATCAGCAACAAATGGCTGATTGATGTCGTCAATACGGACTATCTCCTGCACGACATGCTCGCGCCATCACAGAAATTTGGCTATCGCCTGATCCAGACCGAGATCACCAATATCGAACGCGACAGGAAGATCGTGCGCACGGTGCATGGCCTTCTGTCCTACGACTATCTCATTATCGCCGGCGGCATACGCAATGCCTACGAGGTGTGGTACGGCAACGACCGCAAAGCCATCGACCATACACGGATGGCGTTTCCTTCGGCCTATATTCCGAATGCCAAGCATCTCGCGCTGAAGAACAAGGTCAGAAACTTCAAGGGCGGCACGATGGTCATGACATTGCCGCCGCCGCCGCACCGCTGTCCACCATCGCCTTACGAGCGCGCCTGCATCATGGCGTGGCATTTCAAGACCAACAGGATTCCGGCCAAGATCGTGATCCTCGATCCGAAACCGCGCATCATGCCGATCGGCGAAGGCTTCAAGTCTGCCTTCCAGGAGCTTTATCCGGACATCATCCAGTATATTCCGAATGCTGGTGTGAAGGAGGTCGATCCCTTCAACAAGCAGATCAAGACGGCGGCCGGCGATTTCAAATTCGACGATGCCATCCTGATGCCGCCGCATCAGGCATCCGACCTTGTGTGGCAGGCCGATCTCATCGCGAAGACTCCGGACGGCCGCCCGACCGGATGGGCGGATATTCATCCCTTGATGCTGCACGCCAAGAGCGATCAGGATGTCTATGTTATCGGCGATTCCATGGGGGCCGTCTCGAAACAGTTCGGCCATTATCCCAAGAGCGGCCATGTCGCCAATTACATGGGCAAGATCGCGGCGACCTATATCGCCCAGCGGATCGCCGGCAAGGAGGTGAAACCCATGCTGCCGGATAACCTTTGCTACATGCTGGTGAATGGCGATCCGCGTGAGGCGATTTCGGTTCAGTTCGACTACGAGATCCTGCCTGACGGTACGATCAAGCAGACACAGATCGATGTCGATATCCGCTCGCCCGATCTGCTTGAGGAGGACTTCAAGTGGGCCAGGCGAATGTACGATGACTTCCTGACGGCTTGATATCTCAAGGAAGTGTCACCGCCGCGCCCAGGCATCTTCGATGCGTTGGCGCGGCGTGTCTCCATTACAGCGCGAACCTGATTTGACCCGAGACGGACAAGTCGTAGCCACCGGAATCATCGGCCTGTTGTTGCATGATCGGCGTTTTGAGAAAATTGAACAACGTCTGCAGCGGCGGCCTGAAATAATCGCGCTGTCTCACCACAAGATCGAAACGCTCCCAGACGAGGGATACAAAGCCAAGACCGGCAGCGTTGGCCACGCTTCGCGTGGCAACACCGCAATCCGCGCGTCCGGCCCGGATCGCCTGTGCGATATCGGGTCCCGGCGGACAGGGCGGGGAAA
>JAEXXW010000030.1 GCA_023405565.1 Pseudomonadota bacterium | reverse complement strand
TTCAGCTTGACCACCCGGATATGCTGATTGAGCCCGGCCTTGCCGGCGCTGCCGGGTTTGGTGGCCGCATCCTGATTGATGGTGAATGTGTAGATCTCTGACGAGCCGTAATGATTGACGAAAAGGTCCGGCCTGAAGGCTTCGCTGAGTTTCGTCAGCAGACCGTCCGTCATCGGCGCGCCCGCAAATCCGAGCTTGCGCACCGATGAAACGTCGGTGCCGGCGAACAGTGGATGATGCACGAGGTCGTGATACAGCGTCGGCACCAGATAGAGATTGGTGATGCGTTCGGCCGCGATCAGTTCGAGCGCGCGGACAATGTCGAAGCGGGGCAGACAGACGAAGGTGCCGCCGATCAGCGACATGGCCAGCAGCGAGCGCACGCCCATCGTGTGATAGAGCGGCATCACGCCAAGGGTGCGTTCGCCGCGCCCATAGAGGTTTTGCGCGACGTGAGCGAGGGCTGCCATGCGCTCCGCGCGATGGCGCCGTGGCACACCCTTCGGCTTTGCCGTCGTGCCGGAGGTGTAGAGCATCAGCGACTTTGCGTCGGCCGTGGCTTGCGGAATAACCGCTGGTGCAGCCGCCTCGGTCATCTTCGCGAATGTCATGTCGGCCTGGCCTGCTTCGCCGACAGCGATGCGCAGGATGCCGGTGGTGCACTTGCTCTCGGCGGTTGTGGCTGCGGACACGCTTTCGAAGACGATGGCCCGTGCATCGGCATTTTCAATCACATAGTCGATTTCGTCCGCCTTTGCGCGCCAGTTGATCGGGGTGATCACGAGACCGGCGAATTGGCAGGCCCAATGCAACGTTGCGGCTTCCCAGCGGTTTTGCAGCACTGTGACGAGATGATCGCCACTCTTCAGCCCCAGGGAGTGGAACGAAGAAACGACCGACGAGATCGTTTTCAGCCATTGCGCGTATGTCAGCCGCACATCGCCGTCGACGATGGCGAT
This sequence comes from Pseudomonadota bacterium, assembly GCA_023405565.1. Classification (GTDB taxonomy): domain Bacteria; phylum Pseudomonadota; class Alphaproteobacteria; order Rhizobiales; family Xanthobacteraceae; genus Pseudorhodoplanes. Next base: position 4,457 of record JAEXXW010000030.1, on the reverse strand, counting down.
CGCATCCGGATCGCGCGCGACACTGGCAATGAAGCTCGTGCCGAGATCAAACATTGTCTTGTGTCCCCCGAAGAATGGATGCGGCTTCGCGGATGGCGGCGATGATGGGCGTGTAGCCCGTGCAGCGGCACAGATGGCCGCCGACGACTTCGCGGATTTCCTCGTCCGTCGGATCCGGCTGTTCGCGCAGAAAGGCCGCGGCCGACATCAGGATGCCGGCGGTGCAGAAGCCGCATTGCAGCGCATGATGCCGACGAAATGCCGATTGCAGGACGCCAAGCTGATCGGGGCGCGGCGCAAGCCCTTCGACCGTGCGCACATTGCGCCCTTCAAGCTGTATGGCGAGGGTCAGGCAGGCGCGCGCTGGCACATCATCGATCCAGATCGTGCAGGCACCGCAAACGCCATGTTCGCAGCCGACATGCGTGCCGGTCAGCCCGAGCGTGTGACGCAGGGCGTCTGTCGCGAGGAGTCGTGTCTCGACGTCCATGCGCGTCGGCTTGCCGTTGAGGTTGAAATCCACCGTATGGCGCTGGTTTGAGCTCAGCCGCGGCATTGCGTTGCCTCCTCGATCACAGCGCGGCCAAGATTGCGCACGAGATCGCGCCGCAGCCGTGCGGTGGCGTGAATGTCTTCGCGCGCGTCGAGCTCCCATGCGAAAGCATTCAGTGCATCGCCAAGGGCCGCGCCATCCAGGAGCGGCCATGAGCGACGTGCCGGCGCATCGGCCACGCCCGCCACCGAAAGATGGATTTGTTTTGCCGTGACGACGGCCGCGCAGCCGACGATGGCGAAGTCGCCATGCCGCCGTGCAACTTCGCGGAACGCATATCCCGTCCCCTGTTCGGCGGCCGGGAAGGCGACCGCTTCGATCAGTTCGTCGTCCTCCTTGGCGGTGGTCATCATGCCGGTGAAGAAGCTGTCGGCCTTCACCGTTCGCCGCTTGCGGCGCGAGCGCAGCCGGATTTCGCCATCGAGTGCGACCAGGCAGAGCGGAATTTCCGCGCTCGGATCGGCATGTGCGGTCGAGCCGCAGACCGTGCCGCGCGATCGCGTCTGATAATGGCCGAGCCAGGGAAGTGCGGCGGCCAGCAATGGCTGCTCCCTGGCGAGATCGGGCCTTGCCAGCAGGCGCGCCTGCCGGACCGCTGCGGGCACGACGATCATGGTCCGCTCGCGCTGCACCTCATCGAGCTTTGCGATGCCCATGATGTCGATCAGCACCGCCGGTTTGGCGAGCCGCATATTCAGCATCGGCAGCAGCGACTGGCCGCCGGCGATGACGCGCGCGTCGGACCCGTGTTCGGACAGCGCGGTCAATGCCTCGTCCATCGACTGGGCGCGCAGATAATCGAAGGCCGCGGGCTTCATCCGCGCCTCCCGAACAGGCGTGCGATCCACGATGCGCGCTGAGGAGAGGCGCGCCGTCCAAGCGCCGAAAAGAACTGGCCGATAATGGCGCGCGCTGCGCCATCGAGCAGACGCCCGCCGATTGCGGCGACCTTGCCGCCGACGGCGGCCTCGTAGGAATAACCGATGATCGTGCCGCCGTTCCCGTCGGGTGAAAGCGTGACACGCCCTGCACCGCTGCCTGTGCCCAGTGCGCCGATGACGGAGCCGGACAAGGTGGCGGCACGGGGCGCATCGAGATCGGAGAGCTGGATCTCGGCTTTGTAGCGGCCTTTCACGGGGCCGACGCCGAGTGTCACGTCCGCCTTGAAATGGGTCGGTGACAGTTTCTGGACGCCATGACAGCCGGGAATGATCGACGCCAGAACATCGACATCGAGCAGCATGTCCCAGACGGCGGACGGTTCGGCGGCGACACGCGCTTCGCCTTCGCCGCGCAATGTGCGGTCGCCCGGTTTGGCCGCGGGTGTGGCTGGCCGTGCGTTCTTGGGCGCGGGCGGTTCCGGTTCTGCGAAGAGCGCAAGAACCGTCGCGGGTTTGAGCGGCAGGCTAACATCGCTCACGCCCAGTGCATCGGCGATGGCATTGGCGATGCAGACCGGTGTGGACATGCAATTGCCTTCGCCGACGCCTTTGGCGCCCAGCGGCGTGAATGGCGAGGGCGTTTCGATATGCAGGATGTCGATGTCGGGAGTCTCGGTCGCCGTCGGCAGCAGATAATCGGCGAATGTGCCGGTCAGGAATGAACCGTCATCACCGTAAGCAAGCTCTTCGTAGAAGGTGGCGCCGAGCGCCTGCGCGAAGCCGCCGCGGATCTGCCCTTCAACCATCCCCGGATGCAGCACGCGGCCGCAATCATGCATCGTTACGTATTTATCGATCTGAACTTTGCCGCTGAGGCGATCGATTTCCACGCCGCACATGTCGAAGATGAAACCATGGCACAGCGACGAATTGACCTCGTCGGCGGGCGTGGGTGCAGTGAGTTCCGGCGGCGTCCAGAATGTGGTTTCGCGAATGGTCTGATCGGAGGCGCCGCCGACCAGAGCCGGCGACCAATGCGACAAGGCGGCAATGCGCGAGAAGGGCATGGCCGCGCCTTCATGCGGACCCAGAACCTTGCCATCGGCGAAGCGGATATCTTCGGCGTCGACACGAAGCTGCTCGGCTGCGATCCGTGCGAGCTTGTCCCGCAACCGCATCGCCGCCAGATGGCTGGTGCCTGCGACGGCCGCGGCGAAGCGGCTCGAGTAATTGCCGGATGCGATCGACCAGGCATCCTTGCCTGTGTCGAGATCGGTCGCGACGCGAATATCGTCCGGCCGCAGCCCGAACACATCAGCCACGACCTGCGCGATCACGGTTCGATGGCCCTGTCCCTGCGGGGTCGATGAAATGTGGACACTGACGGTCCCCACAGGATCGATCGCAACGGTTGCGGTCGCCTGCGCGCCGTTCTTTGGTCCGGCCTTGGCACGCTCGTTGGCGGTGAGAACCGTCGTGATGTAACCCATATTGGAGACGCTGGGTTCGACAGCCGCGGCAAAGCCAATGCCATAGAGCCGGCCGGCGGCACGCGCCTCGTCACGCCGGCGCTGCAGATATTGCAACCGTTGTTCGCCGAGAGCGATGTCCAGCGCGGCGAGATAGTCGCCGGAATCGTAGATTGCGCCGGTTGCGGTTTTGTACGGGAATGCATCCGAGGCAATGAGATTGCGCCGGATCATCTCGACCGGATCGCGCTTGAGTTCGACCGCGATCCGCTGCACCAGACGCTCGAGCGCGAAATAGACCTGCGGTCCACCGAAGCCACGCACGAGACCGGTCGGCGCCTTGTTCGTGAGTGCGACGCGATTGCGGATCGCGACATGCCTGATATCGTAAGCGCCGGTCATGTTGCCGTGCATGCGATAGAGGGTGGCGGGTTCCGGTGCGCGCGGATAGGCGCCGCAATCCTCAAGCTGATCCCAGTCAAGCGCGGTGATGCGCCCATCGTTGGTCACAGCGGCCTTGAGTGTGGTGACGCGATTGGTTGCCGATGTGGCCGCGACCAGATGTTCGAGACGATCCTCGACCCATTTCACCGGGCGGCCGGCGAGGCGGGCCGCGATACCGATGAGGATCACGTAAGGTGCAACACCTTGCTTGACGCCGAAGCTGCCACCGGAATCCGGCGGCATACGCAGCCTGAGTTTGTTGCCCGGCACCTTCAGCGCGCGCGACAGCACGGCGTGAATGCTGAAGGGCCCCTGGAAGTTGGTCAGGACATCGTAGACGCCTTCGTGAGGATCGTATTCGGCGACAACGCCGAAGGTTTCCATCGGCGAGCCGGTGTTGCGCGGATAACGGATCGAGATCGAGATCGTGCGATCGGCCTGCGCGAAGGCGTCTTCGGGGTTGCCGTAGCGGAAGCTGCGATCGCTGACGACATTGGAGGATGTGCCGTCATGCAGGAGCGGCGCGGTATCCTCGCTGCTGGCGACCGGATCGACGACGGCTGGCCGCTGCGCGTAAGTCACCTCGATCAGATCGAGCGCGTCTTCGGCGAGATAGCGACTCTCCGCAATGGCGATCGCCACGGGTTCGCCGACATAACGCACGCGGTCGAGTGCGATCGGCCAGTTTTCGACCGCAATCTTGAGGCCGGCCACCATCGGTGTCGAAAGGGCGGCGATGTCGGCGCCGGTCAGAATGGCTGTGACGCCCGGCAGCGCTTCGGCTGCGGATTTGTCGATCTTGACGAGATCGGCATGGGCATGCGCGGACCGCAGGATCGCTGCGTGGAGGGTCCCGGGCCGGATCGGCAAATCGTCGACAAAACGGCCACGGCCCGTCAGCAGCGCGGCATCTTCGACGCGTGGTAATGATTGCCCGGTCCAGGCAATACGCTCAACTCGCAAGACCGTTTCTCCCAGAAGCGCTGTTTCTTGGCGCCTTTTGGGACAAACTGCTTCAGATGCCCGAGGCTGACGATCCCCGGCAGTCTCGTAATTTACCGAAAAGTCTCAAAAAGGGATTTGCGAGCATCAATGTCCCAGGCGCGCGAC
>JAEXXW010000731.1 GCA_023405565.1 Pseudomonadota bacterium | reverse complement strand
CTGTGAAACGGGCTCTCACTCGAGGGAATTCTATGGCGCATCCGATCCCGCAAAAGGCAATGGTTCTGGCCGCCGGCCGCGGCGAGCGCATGCGCCCGCTGACGGCGACCATGCCGAAACCGCTGGTACGGGTTGCCGGGCGGCCGCTGCTCGATCATGTGCTAGACAAGCTGGATCAGGCCGGCGTGCAGACCGCCATCGTCAACGTGCATTACCTCGCCGACCAGATCGAGCAACACCTCGCCGATCGCACATCGCCGCGCATCGTCATTTCCGACGAGCGCGATCAGTTGCTGGAAACCGGCGGCGGCACCGTGAAAGCGCTGCCACTGCTCGGCGATGAACCCTTCTTCCTTGTCAATTCCGACACGATCTGGCTCGACGGCGTGACCGGCAACTGGCAGCGTCTGGCGGAAACCTTCGATCCTGAACGCATGGACGCTTTGCTGCTGCTGGCGGCATCGACTAGCAGTATCGGCTATGCGGGACGTGGCGATTTCACCATGATGCCGGACGGGCGGCTGCAGCCGCGCCCCGAGCGTCAGGTCGCGCCCTTCGTCTATGCGGGGGCAGCGATGTTTTCCCCACGCCTGTTCGAGGGTGCGCCGCAGGGTCCATTCTCACTCAATCGCCTATTCGCAAAAGCGAGCGAAAACGACCGCCTGTTCGGGCTTCGGCTCGATGGGCTGTGGATGCATGTGGGCACCCCCGACGCGATTGCCCTGGCGGAAGACGCAATCCTGGAAAGCGCGGCGTAAGCACGTCGTTCATCCTGAGGAACATTGCAAAACAATGCTCCTCAGGATGAGGGTGGATCACACTCGCATTTGCTCGATCGAGTACGGTATAACTCCGATCGCTCATGACCCCGCGCTCACCCCGCCTGTTCAACATCCCGCCGTCGGCATCCTTCCTGCCGACGCTGATTACCGCTTTGCTGGATGGCCGGCTGATCGATGGCTTTCCGGCATCGCGCGAGCCGCTCGCGCTGGCGGAAGCAACTCTCTATCTGCCAACACGCCGCGCCTGCCGTCTTGCGCAGGATGTGTTCCAGCAGGCGCTCGGCACGGATGCTGCGATCCTGCCGCGCATCGTGCCGATCGGTGATATCGATGAAGACGAGATCGTGTTCGCCGATATCGCCGCGGGCGCGCTGGCGCAGGAAGCGCTGGCACTGCCGCGCGCGATGGACAATTTCGAGCGCAAGGCGTGGCTGACGCAACTCATTCTCGCCTGGGCGAAATCGCGCGCCGTGAAAGCCGATGACAATGCCTCGCTGATCGCCAATTCGCCCTCCTCTGCTTTCACCATGGCTGGCGAACTCGCGCGGCTGCAGGACGACATGATCACGCGCGACGTACCGTGGTCGAAGCTCGACACGCTCGTGCCGCGCGAGATGGATCGCTATTTCGAGACGACGCTGGAATTCCTGAAGATCGTTCGCAATCTCTGGCCCGATCTTCTGAACGAGCGGCAGTTGATCGACATCGCCGCGCGGCGCGACAGGCTGATCGATGCCGAGACCGTGCGGCTGCAACGCAGTGGCGGCGGCCCGGTGATCGCCGCAGGCTCCACGGCATCAATGCCATCGACCGCGAAGCTGCTAGCCGCCATCGCACATCTGCCGAATGGCGCCGTGGTGATGCCGGGCCTCGACACCGATCTCGATACGCGTGCCTTTGACATGATCTCAGGCAACAAGGATCACGCACCGGCGCCAAGCCACCCGCAATATGCGATGCAAGCATTCCTGCGCCGGCTGCAGATCACCCGCGATGCCGTGATCGAGCTTGCACAGCGCGCGTCCTACGCACGCGAAGTGATCGTATCGGAAGCGATGCGCCCGGCCGAAGCGACCGAAAGCTGGCAATTGCGATTGAAGGACTCCACGTTTGAAGCGCAAAAGCATGCTGCGCTCGCCGGACTGACATTGATCGAAGCCGCCAACCCGGAAGAAGAATCGCTCGCCATCGCTTTGGCTTTGCGCGAAGCGGTGAGCGATGGCACGCCAGAGAGCGAGCAGCGCACCGCCGCATTGATCACACCGGACCGCGCGCTGGCACAGCGCGTGCTCGCTGCGCTGGCGCGCTGGAACGTGCCTGTCGACGATTCAGGCGGCGACGCGCTGGCCGCTACACCAGCCGGATTGTTTGCCCGCCTTGCTGCTGAAACGGCCTTGCGCGGCTGCGAACCGGTGACGTTGCTGGCGCTGCTGAAACACCCGCTCTGCCGCATGAACGGCGATGACGTCTCGCATCTGCGCGCGGTCTCCGCGCTGGAGCGCGCAATCCTGCGCGGCCCGCGTCCACGCCCCGGCGCTGACGGTCTCGCCCATGCGCTGCAAACACTGCGCGCCAAGCAAACGGAATTGCATCGGAGCGATCCGCGCGCATCGATCACGCCGCATGAACTCGATCAGGCCAACACGCTGATTGCCACGCTGAAGGCGGCACTGGAGCCGCTGGCGGCACTGACCAAGCCGACGCCGCTGTTTGAATTCGCAACCCGTCATCATGCCGCGCTGGCGAGCCTGTCGGCGAGCAGCGGTGGTCCCGCAGCTTTTGCCGGCCGTGACGGTGAAGTGCTGGAGAGCGTGCTGCAAACCGTCGCAGCGAGCGGCACGGCGGCGCAGTTTGCCGTCTCGCCCTACGACTATCCGGACATGTTCCACGCCATCGCATCGGACAATATGGTGCGTCGTCCCGGCGCACCAAATGCGCGCGTGCGCATCTATGGTCCGCTGGAAGCGCGTCTGCAGCAGGCCGAGCGCGTCGTTCTCTCCGGCCTTGTCGAAGGCGTATGGCCACCGGAGCCGCGCAATGATCCGTGGCTGAACCGGCCGATGCGGCAGGAGTTGGGTCTCGATCTGCCGGAACGGCGCATCGGTCTCTCCGCGCATGACTTCGCACAGGCGCTCGGAGCGAAGGATGTGTTTCTCACCTATGCGACGAAACGCGAAGGCGCACCGTCCGTCATCTCGCGTTTCGTGCAGCGGCTCTCCGCCGTGTCCGGCCCCGATGACTGGGCGGCGGTGAAGGCGCGCGGCGAAAAATATCTCGATTGGGCGCGCTCGCTCGACCGGCCGGCGGCGATCACACCGGCGAAGCGTCCCGCGCCGACACCGCCGCGCGAAGCACGGCCGAAACGCTTGTCGGTAACGGAGATCGAACATTGGCTGCGCGATCCTTACACGATCTACGCCAAGCACATTCTGAAGCTTCAGCCTCTTGACGCCGTCGACACGCCGCCCGGCGCGCGCGATCGCGGCACGGTGATCCACAAGGCCATCGGCGATTTCACCGAGAAGTTTGCGTCTGGCCTACCGGCCGATCCTTACGGTGAACTGATCGCCCTCGGCCGCGCATCGTTTGCACCGCTGAACGATTACCCCGAAGCACAGGCCTTCTGGTGGCCTCGCTTCGAGCGTATCGCCCGCTGGCTCGTCGAATGGGAGATCGAGCGCCGCGCGAAGGTGCAATCGGTTTTTGCCGAGATCAGAGGCGAGGTGCAGGTCACGCCCGATTTCATGCTTAATGCGCGCGCCGACCGCATCGAGGTCATGAATGACGGCACGCTCGCCGTGCTCGACTACAAGACCGGTACGCCGCCATCGAGCAAACAGGTGCGCGCCAATCTCGCGCCGCAATTGACGCTGCAAGCCGCGATTCTGCGCAAGGGCGGCTTTGAAAAGGTCGGCACCACGAACGGCCTGCCGATCTCCGAATTGCTGTATCTGCGGCTGCATGGCGGCAATCCGGGCGGCGATCCGCAACCGCGCGAATTCGAGAACTCGACCATCGATCAGGAAGCCGACAAGGCGCTGGCGCAACTCGCCGAACTGGCGAACCGCTTCGCCTCCGATGACGAGCCTTATCGCTCCTTCTCACGGCCGATGTGGGTCGGCCGCAGCTATGGGCCTTATGACCATCTCGCGCGCGTCAAGGAATGGTCGGCAACCGGCGGCGCCGGCGATGAGGGCGACGCATGAAGCCGCGCCCCGAGATTCCGCCTTCCGTCATCGAGAGCCAGCATGAAGCGT
>JAEXXW010000729.1 GCA_023405565.1 Pseudomonadota bacterium | reverse complement strand
GGGTACGCAGCCCTCGATCTGGGAGATCTTTTCTCCGGCCATTCTCAAGACGACGTTGTTGACAGCCATCTTCAGTGCCGGTGCGCAAGGTGGCTATTATGCCGTCACCACCTGGGTGCCGACCTTTCTGCGGGCGGAGCGCGGTCTCACGGTGGTCGGATCGACGGGATATCTGGCAACGGTGATTGTCGGAAGTTTCGTTGGCTATCTGGTTGGCGGATGGCTCGCCGATCGTATCGGACGCCGCAAGCTGTTCTTCACATTCTCCATCGGCGCGATCCTTCTCGTGCTGGTCTATACCCAAATGCCGATCTCAAATGCGGTGATGTTGTTTGTCGGATTTCCGCTTGGATTCTTCGCCAGCGGTTACTATTCGGGCATCGGTCCGTTTTTCTCCGAACTTTTTCCGACGCGATTGCGCGGTTCCGGCCAAGGCTTCGCGTTCAATTTTGGTCGCGGTATTGGCGCATTGTTTCCGACTTTGGTTGGCTACATGTCTTCAACAATGTCGCTGGCGCATGCTATCGCGATTTTTGCAGTGACGGCTTATGGTCTGCTTTTTCTGGCAACCTTGATGCTGCCTGAAACACGCGGGAAAGCGTTGCTGGTCGACGAGTGACCGGTCGTTGTTTGGGTCTCAGGCGGTCCACCGCCTGAGATCCTCCATTTGCAAGGTGGTGCGAACGCGGGTGCCAAGCTTGAAGCCTTTTGGGGGGCATGGTACCGCACTTCGCCTGCTGGAGTTGAAATGATGTGAGCAATCCGGGTGGTTACTCGGATGCCTTTGTTTCGGATGGTGAAGGGTCATGCGCGGCGGAAACAACACGCGAACCGGCGGCGAGATCCTCGTCGATCAGCTTGTCGCGCATGGTGTGCGCCATGCTTTCTGCGTTCCCGGTGAGAGTTATCTTGCCGCGCTCGATGCTTTTCATGACCGCTCGATCGAACTGACCATCTGCCGGCAGGAGGGTGGTGCGGCGATGATGGCGGAAGCTGTGGGCAAGGCGACGGGTCGGCCGGGCATCTGCTTCGTCACGCGCGGGCCGGGCGCGACCAATGCATCGCCCGGCATCCATATCGCGATGCAGGATTCGACGCCGCTGATCGTGTTCGTCGGTCAGGTGGCGCGCGACATGCGCGAGCGCGAAGCGTTCCAGGAACTCGATTATCGCGCCGTATTCGGCACCATGGCGAAATGGGCAACCGAGATCGACGATGCCGCACGCATTCCGGAAATTGTCTCGCGCGCATTTCATGTTGCGACCAATGGCCGTCCTGGTCCCGTTGTCATCGCGCTGCCGGAGGACATGCTGACCGACCGCGCGGTCGTTGACGATGCGCCGGCCTTCGAGCCGATGGAGACGTGGCCCGGCCTCACCGACATGTCGCGTCTGCAGAAGATGCTGTGGGCGGCGAAGAAGCCGATCGTGCTGCTCGGCGGCAGCCGATGGTCAGAGAAGGCTGTCGCGGCGACACAGCGTTTTGCCGAGCGCTTCGACCTGCCGGTGGCGACGACCTTCCGCCGTCAGCATCTGTTTGATCAGACGCATGGCAACTATGCTGGCGATCTCGGCATCGGCGCCAATCCGAAACTGCTGGCGCGGATCAAGAGCGCCGATCTCGTCATTCTGGTCGGCGGCCGCATGGGCGAAATGCCGAGCCAGAGTTACACGCTGTTCGATATTCCGTCGCCGCAGCAGACCTTCGTGCATGTTCATCCGGGCAGCGAAGAACTCGGCCGCGTCTATTGTCCGACGCTGGCGATCAATGCCTCGCCGACAGCATTCGCGGCGGCGCTCGAAGGCTTGCAGGCGCCGAACGAGATTGTCTGGTCGGACGAGACGCGCACCGCCAATGCCGATTACCGCGCTTTTACTGACAAGGCGACCGATGTGCCGGGCGCGGTCAATCTCGGCGAGATCATGGTGTGGCTGCGCGACAATCTTTCGCCGGACGACATCCTGTGCAACGGCGCTGGCAACTACGCCGGCTGGCTCAATCGTTTCTATCGCTTCCGCAAGTTCAACACCTTCTACGGACCGACATCCGGTTCGATGGGTTACGGCGTTCCGGCCGCGATCGGTATCAAGCGGCTGTATCCCGAGCGTAACGTGGTCTGCTTTGCCGGTGACGGCGACTTCCTGATGAACGGTCAGGATTTCATGACGGCAGTTCAATATGAGCTGCCGCTCGTCATCGTCATCGTCGACAACGGTATGTACGGCACCATCCGCATGCATCAGGAGCGCGAATATCCCGGCCGTGTGGTCGCGACCGCGCTGAAGAACCCGGACTTTGCCGGCTATGCGCAGGTGTTCGGCGGCTTCGGCCTCACGGTGGAGCGGACCGAGGATTTCCCGAAAGCGTTTGCGCAGGCGCAGGCCTCGGGCAAGCCGGCGATCATCCACCTCAAGGTCGATCCAGACGGCATCACCCCTACGACGACGCTCGAGGCGATCCGCGCGAAGTCCCTGCAGGGGAAGTGAGCAAGTTCTCTGCTGTCATTCCGGGTCGCGGGCTTTAGGCTCGCGCCCGGAATGACGATCTTCATTGCCGGATAGAGTGAATCATGGCTCACTCTATCCATGCCCTACCGCCGCACCGACAATGTGATTCGCCGGCAGGCCGCCCGCCACGTTGCCATCGTTGCGGCGGCGCGGGCGGCGGCGTCCGAAGGCGGCATGGCGGCGGTGCAGGTGGCCCCGGTCGCCCAGCGGGCTGGAATCGCCACCGGCACCGTCTATCGCTATTTCCCGTCCAAGACCGAGCTGGTCACAGCGCTGGTTGCCAATGTGTCAGAGCGTGAGATCGGCGCCATCCGCAAGGCGGCGAAGGCCGCGCCGGGTCCGCTCTCGGCGTTGACGGCCTGCATCGCCACCTTCGCGGTGCGGGCCCTGCGCAATCGCCGTCTGGCCTGGGCAGTCATCGCCGAACCGGTGGATGCCGATGTCGAGGCGGTGCGTGTCGTTTATCGCAAGGCGTTGGCGGAAGAGTTGCGGATGCGGATCGCCGCGGCCATGCAGGCCGGATACCTGCCGCAACAGCAGGATATCAGTCTTCTCGCGCCCGCTCTGGTCGGTGCATTGCTCGAAGGATTGATCGGACCGCTCGCCCCGGGTTCGGGTGATGATGCGACGCGTATCCAGGAGGCGGTGCAGACGGTGACACTGCTGTCGCTGCGCGCGCTCGGTGTGGTCGATGCCCGGGCGCGCGGTCTTGTGGTGCAGTTTGCCCTGCCGGCGCTGGAGGAGGGGGCGGGGTAATTCCGCAGACTCGATAAGTGCTACTTCGTCATGCCCGGCCTTGTGCCGGGCATCCACGTCTTTGCGCCGCATCAAGAAAGACGTGGATGGCCGGGACGAGCCCGGCCATGACGACGCATTAGGAAGGTGCGACTACTTCGTCGCCTTCCAGGCGGCTTCCTTGCCGCCTTCATTGCTCCTGCCGTCGATGGTGTTGCCATTCACCGTGCCGGTATAGCGCGTGCCGCCGGCGGTGAAGGCGATCTGGTCGCCGGTCAGTTTGCCGTTGGTCACCGGCGCGATGACATTGCCGTTCTTCAGCGTGCCGCTCACCATCTGGTATTTCTGCTCGAGCTTCAATTCGCCCTGCGGCGTCTGCCAGGTGCCTTCGACCTTGGCCGGCACGATCCAGAAATAGGCCGTGCAATGCGACGAGCATTCCTCGCCGACGGACTCGGTCTGGTCCGCGGTCCATTCGCCGAGATCGAACGAATTCGAGACAACGCGCGTGCCCGGCTTCATGTCGAGCAGCTTCGGCCGCAGCTTCAGGTTGATGCTGGGCAGAAGGAACATCGTGATGACGGTGGCTTTCGAGAAATCCGTCTCGAACAGGTCGGCCTTTTCGAAGCTTGCCTTCGCGGTCACGCCTTCCTTCTCGGCGTTCTTCTTCGACAATTCGACCATGTCGGGATTGTATTCGATGCCCTGCGCGGTGGCGCCGCGCTTGGCTGCAGTAATGACGGTGCGGCCATCGCCCGAGCCGAGATCGATGACGTAATCGTTTGCCGTCACCTTGGCCATGTCGAGCATCTTGTCGACCAGCTTCTGGTTGGTCGGCACCCACACGACGTCCTTGCCGCGCTGCCCGACCTTCGGCTCGAAAGCGGGAGCCGGCTGCGCCATCGCGGAATTGAATGCGAGTGCAACCGACAGGGATGAAATGGCGGCCAGTCGGACGGAATTTTTCAGCGCGGACATTGAGATCTCCATAATAACTCTATCCGTTCGTCCCCGCGAAAGCGGGGACCCAGATCTTCGACTATTCGTTTCTGGATTTCCGCTTTCGCGGGGACGAACGGAAATATCAAAGCCTGTTAGCGAGCTGGATTATGCGCCGCGCTTTGCTTGCCACTTCTCGCCGGACTTGGTGGTGCCTTCGATCGTGGTGCCGTTGACCTTGCCGGTATAGTCGGTGCCGCCGGCGGTGAAGGTGATTTCATCGCCCTTCAGCTTGCCGTTGGTGATCGGCGTGACGACGTTGCCGTTCTTGATGGTGCCGGTGAAGTTCTGGAAGGCCTGCTTGAGCGCCAGTTCACCTTTGTCCGTTGCCCAGGTGCCATCGACCTTGGCCGGGACGATCCAGAAATAGGCCTTGCAATAGGACGTGCAGCCCTGCGTCACGATGGCTTCCTCGTCGGCCTTCCAGTCGCCCATGTCGAAGGTGTTGGAGACGACGCGGGTGCCCGGCTTCATGTCGAGAATGGTCGGGCGGAGCTTCGCGTTCAGGCTGGTGAGCAGGAACATGGTCACGACATCAGCCTTCGAGAAATCGGTGACGAAAATGTCGGCCTGTTCGAAGCTCGCCTTGTCGCTCACGCCTTCCTTGGCGGCGCTGGCGCGCGACAGCGCGACCATGTTCGGATTGTACTCGATGCCGCGCGCGGTGGCGCCGCGCTTGGCCGCGGTGATGACGGTGCGACCGTCACCCGAACCGAGATCGACGAGATTGTCTTTTGCCGTGACATTGGCCATCTCGAGCATCTTGTCGACCAGCGCCTGCGGCGTCGGCACCCAGATCACGTCCTTGCCGTCCTGACCGACGCTCGGCTCGTATGGCTTCTCAGCCGGCTGTGCGAAGGCGACATTGAGCGTCAGCATGGCCGACAGGCAGGAAACAGCGGTGATGCGCGAAAACGAGGTCAGCAAAGTCATAACTCCTCCAATG
>JAEXXW010000727.1 GCA_023405565.1 Pseudomonadota bacterium | reverse complement strand
GTCTTCCAGACCGCCGCCGCGGAGCTTTGAATCATGGCGGCCTATGGCCTCTACACGCATATCCAGAGCAATCGCCGGCGATCGGTGATGTTGCTGATCGGCCTGTTCTTCCTGGTCTATCTGATGGTCTTTGCCGGCGCCTTGCTGGCCGAAGGCTATATGGGTGGCAACCGGAGTTTCGATACCATCATCGCGCGTGCGTGGCGTGATCTTATTGTCGCGTTGCCATTTGCAACGATCGGTGCGGCGATCTGGATCGCCATTGCCTGGAAATTCCATCAGGCGATGATCGACGCCTTGACCGGCGGGCACGAGGTCACGCGCCTGGAGCAGCCGCGTCTCTACAATCTTCTGGAAAATCTTTGCATCTCGCGCGGCATTCCGATGCCGAAGCTGAAGATCATGGATACCAGCGCGTTGAATGCCTTTGCGACCGGGCTCAACGACAAGCAATATTCGATCACGGTCACGACCGGTTTGTTGAACCGGCTGGACGACGCCGAGATCGAGGCAGTGCTCGCGCACGAATTGACGCATATCCGCAACGGCGACGTGCGGATGATGGTCATCGCGGTCATCATCGCCGGCGTGATCTCGTTCTTTGCCGAGTTCTTTTTCCGTGTGATGTTCCGCGGTGGCTTGCGCAGCAGCGGCCGTTCGTCCGGCAGCGGTGACAGCAAGAAGGGTGGTGGTGCGGCCATCGCGATCCTGATTGCCGTCGTCCTCGTCGCGGTGGCCTGGTTCCTGTCGCTGGTGATCCGCTTTGCCTTGTCACGATCGCGCGAATTTCTGGCTGATGCCGGCGCTGTCGAACTGACCAAGAACCCGGACGCCATGATCATGGCGTTGCGCAAGATCGAGGGACGCGGCGAATTGCGGGGCGTGACGTCGGCGGTGATGGAGATGTGTGTCGACAATCCCCGTTCGGGATTTGCCGACCTGTTCGCCTCGCATCCGTCGATCGACCGCCGCGTGGATGCATTGGTGCGGATGGCCGGCGGTCATGATCCCGGTCCGCTGGAGCTGCCGGAGCCGGAAGAGGTCGACACTGCAAAGGAGGAAGCATCCTCCGAGGCTTCGTCACAGCCAGAGCAAATGTCGCAGCCACAAGGCAATGCGCCACAACCGAATGCGGCGCCTGAAGCCGTGCCGGATCGCCCTTCAAGCGGCCCCTGGGGACCAGTGCGCAGCTAGACCTGCGTTGGATCAGGGACGATAGACGCCGGTCTGCGGATCGCGCTTCAGCGTCGGGTGCTGTGTCCGTTCCGCCTGGCTGGCGACAGGCGACAGCCGTGCCGCTTCCAGCTCTTCGTTGATGCGCTGGTATTCGCGGCGAATGATCCGGGCCAGTGCGAAGGTTGCGACGGCTCCGGCAGCCCAGAGGACAACTTGGGGAATGATGGGCATCGTGTTCCTGCTCATGATTTCCGCGCGGTCAATTTAACAAACCTAAGAAACATACCTGATTTCCCGGCTCGATCTCACGCGCTGTCAGAGCCCGTATCGGGCCCAGATCGCGCGCGCTTCGGCCGTGGAAAGCAGATCCTCGGCAAGCGTATCGCCCGACAGAAGCCGGGTCAGACCTTGTGAACCAACCCCCGGAACGCGCCGTCCGAACCAGCCACGCTCGGCCATCAGCGGCGTTTTCACCTTGTCGCCGAACCGTTCGCGCAACACCGTTCGTACTTCGCCGAAACCATCGACCCGCCCGAATCTGAGGGCCTGTTCACCGGCCCAGTATTCGCCGGAGAACAAGGCCGATTCGGGGCCATTCAGCTTTGGTCCCCGGCGGGATTTGACGAGCCCGATAAAGGCCTCATGGATGTCCTTCTGAATGGCCTTCAGGCGCTCCACGTCGTCCGGATTTTCCGGCAGAAACGGGTCCAGCATCACTTTTCGGTCGCCGGCCGTATAGATGCGGCGTTCAACGCCCAGTTTTTCCATCGCCTTCTGCAGGCCGAAGGTGGCGCCGACCACCCCGATCGAGCCGACAATCGACGACACATCGCAGAAAATTTCATCGCCGGCGCAGGCGATCATGTAGCCGCCCGAGGCGCCGACATCCTCGATGAAGACCATCACCGGGATTTTTTTCTCTTCCGACAATTGACGGATGCGCTTGAAGACGAGGTGAGACTGCACGGGCGAACCGCCGGGCGAGTTGATGATCAGCGCAATCGCCTTGGCGCGTTTGAAGGCGAAGGCGCGGTCGAGAAGAGGCGCGACACCGGACAATGTGATCCCCGGCCGCAATGGCGTGGAAAAGCCGATCACACCGGTAAGACGCACCACCGGAACGATGGGGATGTCGGTGCGAAAGCGCGTCGGCACCATCGATTGAAAGAACTTGCGGAGCTGGTCGCCTGAAATGTCTGCCATCAAATTGTCCTACGTTGTTTGAAACCGGCCCTCAAGTTACCGGGCGTTAACGAAAATGATGTGTTGATGCATTTGCAGACGCTGCGCAGACGCGCGCAGGAACTGTGCCCCGGAGAAAAGCTTTGTCTGTTTGGTGAGTAAGGAAGCCTGGCCATGAAGATCTATGTTCTGATCGTTCTGCTTGGCACCATTGCGGCTTTTGCGCACATGCCGGCCTGGACCAAGCGTCCGACGCAATCCGAGCATCTGGGCTAAAGTTTTCCCGCATCGGCCTGATGAATCTCCTGCGGCCATGCACCGCCATATCGTAATATTTGCTCGGCTTCGTCACTCGGCCTTTGAGCGCGGTCGTTCAGCGTTAAAGGCGGCAGGAGTGCGATGCGGCTCCGGTCGCCCTTGCGGCCGCTGACAATGATCCTGATGGCCGGGCGATCAGGCGCAGGATAGACCGGCAGGACCGATATGCCGCCGAAGTGAGGCTGCAGCGCGGCCAGAACGCTTTCAAGGCCGTCTGCCCGCCAGATCAGTGTCACAACGCCGGAGCTATCGAGCATCTGCCAGGCTCGACGAACCCAGTTCCGTAACAGGTCATCACCGGCCGCATGGGCTTGCCGGCGCGCCGGATCGGGAGATGCCTGCAACGCGGGAGCGTTGAAAGGTGGGTTCATAAAAACGTGATGGAATGTGCCCGTTTCACTCGACGGCGAACCCTCAGCCAATTTGGCCGTGACATCGCGAAGGAACACCTGCGCGCGATCCGTGAAATGATTGCGCGCGATATTCTCGCGGGCCAGCGCACACAGGCTTTCCTCGATCTCGAACAGGGTCGCATGGATTCCCGGAACCCGCGCTAACAACGCAAGGCTTGCGGCACCGACGCCCGCGCCGAACTCGGCGACACGGTCACCCGGCTGCGCACGCACAGAAGCCGCCAGAAGGATTGCGTCATGTCCGAAACGATGGCCGCGCTTGGGCTGAAAAAGGCGCAGGCGACCATTCAGGATGGCGTCGTCAGTGATGTCTTCCCGGTCGCGCATCCACTCGCACTCTTGCACGTCCTACGGCTTGGCATCGCGCAATTCACCGCCGAGGCCGGCTTCGGTCAACAATTGCCGCGCATCCTTCTCCTGCTCGTCCGCAACCATGATCCGCCTTGGCAGCATGCCGAGCGAGCCTTCAAGCACGCTCATATTCTGGTCGAGAACCATGTAGGCGATGTGCGCCCCGTCGAACAGCACCTCGATGGCGTTGATGAGAACCGGATCGTTGGTACGGACAATTTCGCGCATCGCCTTCACCCCTTGTTGGTCTTGTTCCGGCTGCCGATCGCGGGCTGTTCGAGATAGGCCAGCAACTTCAATTCGCGCCGGGCACGCGTGATGTTGTCGAGGATCAGGCCGGCCAGAATCGACAGGCTGGCAATCATCATCAGTCCGGTGGACAGGACGGCCGTTGGAAGATGAAGCGCCTGTCCTGCATGCAGGTATGTCGCGAACAGCGGAATGGCGGAACTGATCGAAAGCGCGCCGAACAAGACGCCAAGGCTGGAGAAGAACATCAAAGGCCGCTCGGCGCGGTAGAGCCGAAACATCATCCAGAGTATGCGAAAGCCGTCACGCCAAGTATTGAGCTTGGATTGCGTTCCTTCGGGGCGCGCATAATACGGCGTCTCAAGTTCACCGACGGGCAATTCAAGGACCAGCGCATGAACGGTGAGTTCGGTCTCGATCTCGAAGCCGGCTGAGAGACCCGGGAAGGATTTCACAAACCGCCGTGAGAAGACGCGATACCCGGACAGCGTATCGGCAAAGGCGCGTCGAAAAACCACGGTCATGAAACCGGTGAGCAACCGGTTTCCAGTGCGGCGGCCGCGGCGGTAGGCCGACAGTTCCTGGTCGATCCGGGTCGCAATCACCATGTCCCGCTGATTCTCGATCAGGTCCGAAATAAGCGACGGTGCGCTAGCGGCGTCATAGGTCGCGTCGCCATCGACCAGCAGGTAGATATCCGCCTCGATATCCGCAAACATGCGCCTGACGACATGGCCCTTGCCCTGCCTTGGCTCCATTCCGACGAGCGCCCCGGCGGCGCGGGCAGCCTCAGCGGTCCCGTCGTCGGAATTGTTGTCGTAGACATGGATGGTGGCATCTGGCAGCACGGCCCGGAAGTCACGGACGACCGTGGCGATGGCGGCCTGTTCATTGTGGCAGGGGATCAACACCGCGATCTGCAGATTTTCCGTCGCCACGCGCCCCGGTCCGAATTGCTTTGCGCCCAATGCCGCCCCCCTTATAAAATGCGCGGCAGAGCGGCGCCGAGGTCGCTGAACATAGCGTTTCCCAACAGAAGCGCCACTTTTAGGAGTGCCTGCGTGGCGGTCGTTATTCCTTTCGAGTCCCAGCCGTCGGCAACCATCAACCGGCTGGTCGAGTTGACCGCGCCTGACATGGAACGGGTCAATGCCGCGATTCTGGCCCGGACCGGCTCCCAGGTGACGATGATCCCGGAAGTGGCCAATCACCTGATCAATTCCGGCGGCAAGCGATTGCGGCCAATGCTGACCCTGGCGATGGGCCGGCTGGCCGGTTACGACGGCGACGGTCATGTGAAGCTCGCCGCCGCGGTCGAATTCATGCACACCGCAACCCTGCTCCACGATGACGTCGTGGACGAAAGCGAGATGCGGCGCGGCAAGCTGGCGGCCCGCATGCTCTGGGGCAACGAGGCGAGCGTGCTGGTCGGCGATTTCCTGCTCGGTCAGGCGTTCCGCATGATGGTCGATGTCGGCAATCTGCGTGCGCTCGACATCCTGTCGTCGGCGGCGACCGTGATTGCCGAAGGCGAGGTGATGCAGCTCTCCGCCGCCAAGAACACGGAAACGACCGAGGATGAATATCTGGCGGTGATCCGCGGCAAGACCGCGGAATTGTTCGCCGCGGCCTGTGAAGTCGGGCCGGTGCTGGCTGGCCGCGCCAAGGCCGATCTGGCGGCCTGTCGCTCCTACGGCATGAATCTGGGCATCGCCTTCCAGCTTGTCGATGACGCGCTCGATTATGGTGGCAAGTCCGCCAAGCTCGGAAAGAATGTCGGTGACGATTTCCGCGAGGGCAAGATCACGCTGCCGGTGGTCCTGTCGTTCCGGCGCGGCACCGCCGAGGAGCGCTCGTTCTGGACACGCTGCCTGAAGCAGGGCGGCGCCAGCGATGCCGATCTCGATCAGGCGATTTCACTGATGACCAAGCATCGCGCGCTGGAAGACACGATCGGCCGTGCGCAGCATTACGGTGCAATGGCGATCGATGCTTTGGCGCTGTTCCCGTCATCGCCGATGAAGACCGCGCTGGAAGAGGCTGTCGCCTTCTGCATCGCGCGGGCGCATTGACGCTGGATTCCCGGGTTCGCGGATGGTGTCCGCGCCCCGGAATGACGATATCTATTCAGTGAGCGGTGGACGGCGCGGCGCCGAGCGTCGTGCTGCGCACCCACCAGCCGGGGCGCGCCTGCTGGAGCCGCTCCGCAGCAGCCTTGGCGGCTGTCGCGGTTTCGAACAATCCGAAACAGGTTCCGCCCGAGCCGGACATCCGTGTCAGCAGGCAATGCTCCGACGCGCGGATCTCGTCGAGCACTTCGCCGACGGCGGGAAATAACGCGAGCGCCGGTGCTTCGAGGTCGTTGGCCGATTGCGAGACTGCAGCAATCAGCGCCTCCATGGTCGGTGCCGATGTCGATTCGACGAGATGCGAG
>JAEXXW010000723.1 GCA_023405565.1 Pseudomonadota bacterium | reverse complement strand
CCTCGAAACTGATCGACGGCACCTTCCCGGATTACGGTCCGGTGATCCCGCTGAACAATTCCAAGATCCTGCAGGTCGACAAAAACGAATTCGAGCATGCAGTCGATCGCGTCTCGACGGTGTCGAGCGAGCGCGGTCGCGCTGTGAAACTCGCGCTCACCGGCGGCAAGATGACGTTGTCGGTCAACAATCCGGATTCCGGCAGCGCGACCGAAGAACTGGAAGTCGAATACGAAGCCGACGCGCTCGATATCGGCTTCAATTCACGCTACCTGCTCGACATCGCCGCGCAGATCGAAGGCGAGACCGCCGTGCTGAAGCTCGCCGATCCTGGCTCGCCGACGCTGATCCAGGACAAGGACGGCGGCAACGCGCTTTACGTGCTGATGCCGATGCGGGTGTAAGTCCCGCATCGACCCTTCTGCAATTCAGCTCATGCCGCGAGGCCGAGCGCTTCCAGCCGCGCGAAATCGGCTGCTGGCAATGTCGGCCGTACGGCTGTCTCAACCAGCTGCGCATACATGTCCGACGGCGCTCCCGATTTGATGCCGCCAAGCAATGCCGCCCGTTCCTGCGGATTCATGGCCGGGACCATCGCCGTCATGAAGGCCATTGAGAGAGCCCGCGGCAAGGAGCTGACGATCGTCATCTCGATATTGGCGAGTTCGGCATCGCTGAAATACGCGCACAATACGGGCCAGGTCTGAGTTTCCTCCTCGGCCATATGCTCGAGATCGTCAGCGACGAAACGCGTGAAGCACAGATAGAGGCGCCGGCCGACGCTCTGGTCTTTCCCGCTTTCGACGGCGCGAATGGCTTCTTCCAGTTCGGCCATATGCAGCCGATGACCATCATGCTGATGCGTCAGCAGGGCCGTCGCGCCGGGCGCGCGGCTTTCCAGCGCAGTATGAATGTGGACTTCCTCATCGGTGAGGTGCGCAGCCGCCATGGCAATATGGGCGCGCAAATCCTTCAGCAGCTCATCCACCTGACCGGTAAAATCGGCACAGCCGAGCCGTTGGATCATTTGCGCATGGGCGCGGCGTAAACCCTTGTGAACAGGGCCGTAAATGTCCCAGCGGCCGGTCGTATCGGCTTTTTTCAAAGGCATGTCTCCTTCTCCTTAAACCCGCGGCACCATCGCCACAAAAAGTATTGTGTTTGCTATACATATTTGAAACCGCCCGTTGCAATATGTATAGTGATCACTATATTTTTATCGGATGCAGGAGTCCGACCCATCGCCCGCCGCCCGACGCGGGCCCAAGCCATCACCGGCTTTGCATGCGGCCATCATCGAGGCGGCAGTGACGCTGTTTGCCGAGCGGGGCATCGATGCGGCGACGACGCGAGAAATCGCGGCCCTGGCTGGCACGACCGAACGGACGCTGTTCAAGCATTTCGGCAACAAGGATCGCCTGACGACGATCGTGCTCGAAGAAGTCACCCTCAATTCGATGCGCACGCAAAGCTACGCCCGCATCATGGACGAGACGCCGTTCACGCCGGACACATTTCGCGCATGGCATCGTCAGTTCCTGACGGAACGGATCGAGGGCGCCGTTGCCGCACCGAACGATTATCGCATTCTGTTTCGCGAGCTGTTCCGCAATACCGATCTCGCGCACCGATACGGCGCAATGTGGCGCGCCAGTGTTTTCGCGCCAATGAGCGCGCATCTCGCGCGCATGCAGGAGTCAGGCTGGATCGCACGCGACAACAGCGCCACGGCGCTGACGGGTGCATTCTTCAGCCTCAATATCGGGTACCTGGTGGCCCGCTTTGCGCTGCAGCCTTCCGGCGATTGGTCGGCCGAAGATGTCGATACCGTCGTGCGCCTGTTCAGTGCGACGTGCGGCTGGAAGACATGACAGGCACAACCCGGCCGGAGACGGACTGGTCTCGCAGGCGGATGCACGTTATCTGACAGCTCATTCCGCCGGTCCGTCACGATCAAATGCCAGCCGCCTCCATCCGACGCCTCAGCCTCACGAATTTCCGCAGCTATCGCGCCGCCAGCCTTGTGGTCGATGAGCGGCCTGTGGTGCTGGTCGGACCAAACGGCGCCGGCAAGACCAACCTGATCGAAGCCATTTCCTTCCTGACACCGGGACGCGGTCTGCGGCGTGCGACGCTTGAGGAAGTCGCTTTCGCCGAAGGCGATGGCTCCTGGGCCGTCTCTGCCGAAATCGAGGGCGCACTGGGCCTGACAATGCTCGGCACCGGTGTCGAAGCGCCGCAAGCAGGGGAAACAACGGGTGGCCGCCGCTATCGCATCGATCGCGAGCCTGCCGGCTCGGCAGCGGATTTTGCCGATCACCTGCGCATCGTCTGGCTGACCCC
This sequence comes from Pseudomonadota bacterium, assembly GCA_023405565.1. Taxonomy (GTDB): domain Bacteria; phylum Pseudomonadota; class Alphaproteobacteria; order Rhizobiales; family Xanthobacteraceae; genus Pseudorhodoplanes. Next base: position 5,906 of record JAEXXW010000723.1, on the reverse strand, counting down.
GGCGCTGGATGGATTGTTCGGCGGCCCAGCCGCCGAACGCCGGCGCTTCCTCGACCGGCTGGTCCTGGCCGTCGATGCGCGCCATTCCACCCGCGTTTCTGCGCTGGAACGCGCCTTGCGTTCGCGCAATCGTCTTCTGGAAAATCCCAATCCCGATCCGCACTGGCTCGATGCCGTCGAACACGAGACGGCGGAGCTTGCCGTCGCGGTGGCCGCCCTGCGCAGCGAAACCATGACGCGCCTGCAGACGGCGCTCGCGGCCGGGCGGGGCGCTGCGACGGCCTTTCCATTCGCCGAAATCCGTCTGAATGGCTGGATGGAAAATGCTCTGCTCGCCGAACCAGCATCGGAAATCGAACAGCGCTATCGCGACGTGTTGCGGAATGGTCGAGCACGCGACGCCGCCGCCGGCCGTACGCTCGATGGTCCGCATCTCACCGATCTCGACGTCACCTACGGCCCGAAAGGCATTCCGGCTGCCGATGCCTCGACCGGCGAACAGAAAGCGATCCTGATCCGCCTCGTGCTCGCGCATACGGCGTTGATCGCCGACATGACCGGCTATGCGCCACTGCTGTTGCTCGATGAAGTGTCCGCCCATCTCGACCCGTCGCGTCGTCGCGCGCTCTACGATGCGCTGACCGAACTCGGGGCACAGGTCTGGATGACCGGCGCAGATCCCCAGACGTTCGATGACATTGCGGATCGTGCGCAAATCTTCGATGTGACGCAGGGCCAGGTGAAGCGGCGCTAGAGCCTTCAGTTTGACGCGTCTTCTTCATGCGAACTGGTATCCACTTCGCCTGAAAACGCGCTATCGATCACGCTCGCTCCTGCCTTGAGCACGAACATCGGATGGCGTCATGCCGTATATCCGGCGGAAAGTGCGATTGAAGTACGACAGATCACCGAACCCTACACTGTACGCCACCGCGCTGATCGGCAGATGACGCGCGCGCGGATCACACAGAATGCGTCGAGCACGCTCCAACCGCGCGGTCAGCACGTACGTGGTGAAACTCGTTCCGCTTTCATCGAACAGCTTGCGCACATAGCTGGAAGAAATTCCCTGCCGCACCGCAATCTCAGTCAACGAAAGCGCAGACGAGCCTAGATGAGCCTGTACATCAACCTTCAACGCGTGCAGCCGTGCCGCACGCACACCGCGATCTGCAGCAACGGCCGCGGCGTCGTTCGCGGCACCCAGCGACAGCGCGACCAGATCATACAGGTGGGTGACGGCGATTTGCAGGAGCGACGACGATAATTGCGCACTGTCGACAATGAGCTGGCTCAGATAGACGGTCAGCAATCGAAACGGCACCGTTTGCACACCAGCTTCACCACGTAATGCGCTGTCGAAGTCCGCAAGCAGCGGGATCAACGTCGCAGCCGGAATCGCAAGGCTGATGAATGTAGCGGTCGACGGCACGAGATTGACACTCGGCTCGGCGCTCGACATGAGAAGCCCCTGCCCCGGGCTGATCGTGACGTTGCCTCGGCGCGTTGAAGTATGCAGGCGTCCTTCTTCGGGAATGACGAATAGCAGGTCGTCATTGCCGTCGACGATCAATTGCTGCGTTCGCGTGATGCGATTGGGTGTCGTGCTGAGACGTCCGATGGCAAGGCCTCGCATGACGCTGATGCTGGCGTCGCAACGGAACGGCGTCTCCGTCAGCGGCTCCATATCGACCAGCATCATGGTGCGACCGCTGACTTCGCGCCAGTTCGGCAGGCGATCGCGTTCCGGCAAATCCTCGGACGAGAATGAAATGGTACTGACTTCGCCCTTCACCGGATGCCCCACGACTTGCCTTCAGCATTGAGGGTTTGTCGCGCAATTGCAACAGCCGGTTCAAAACGATGGACCAGTGGCTTCTGGTCCAAGCCCTGTCGCGCGTCGTCCAAGAACAGCGATTCCGGGTCCTTTAGGGTCCGCTGCAATCGACGGCTTCCATTGCGTCACCGAGAGACTTATGCGCACAAGATTCCAGCACGCCTTGCGGCCAGCCCAGTTCTTTATTGCCGTGCTCTTGGCGGCACAGCCCGCTATGGCAGCGGACATCAATTCGCGACCCGTCTTCAAGGTGGCTCCCACGCTGCCATCCACCAACTGGAATGGCTTCTATACCGGCGTGAATGCGGGCTATGGAGGTGGGCGTACGTCTACGACGCTGACACCCAACGATGCCTATGCCGGAGTCATGGGCACACCGACTAATCCCCATGAATACAGTCCGTTTCCGGGATCGCTGAAGCCGGCCGGCTTCGTCGGCGGTGGACAGATCGGATTCAATTTTCAGAGCGGGCCGCTGCTTGCGGGCATCGAGGCCGATCTGTCGTATTCAGATTTGAGCAAAAGCGATTCACGCACAGGCCCCGCCTTTGTCGGCGGACAATTCGTAACAACGATCGATACCAAGCTAGATTGGTTCGGCACTCTCCGCGGTCGTCTTGGCATTCTGGCGTCGCCCTCTCTGTTGCTCTATGGAACAGCCGGTCTTGCCTATGGGGAAGTGAAAACAACGACGAGCGGCACCAACACGTTCGGACGCTGCGACATCGGCAATTTCTATTGTATCACCGGCACAGCCTCGGGCGTCTCGACCGGCTGGACCGCGGGAGGCGGGTTCGAGTACGCCTTCGCCGATCGCTGGACGGTCAAGGCAGAGTATCTCTACGCAGACCTTGGGAGTCGGTCCGTAACGTTCAGCGATCCCTCGGCTCCCGGATCAGCTCTCACCGCTAAGACCAACTTCAATTTGCAGATCGTACGCGCAGGGCTGAATTATCGCTTCGGCAACTAGAACGATCTGCGCCCGGCGGCACGGGTTCCGGTGTTACGCATTATTCTCACACGAGAGACGCAGGGAACCCTCGCCCCATCCAGGCTTTGTCCTACCAAGACAAAAATTCAACGGCAGGGACCGCAAACCTGCAAGAGAACGGGCTGGGAGCGTCAACATGGCCAGGAAAACGACCGACATACAGGCCGCCAAAGCCGGACCTGATGTCATAACCGAGCGCCTGCATGACGCGATCGATGGGCTGCGCAAGGACGTGACGCGGGTGGAAATCTGGGCCACCGCGCTGGGTTCGTTCAGCCGGCCTGTTCCTGACTATAGTCCTAGCAGGGAGTTCGAATGGGGGAACGGAGAGGGCCGCCCATCGAGGGCGGAACGCCTGCCGTCAGGAACCGTCAAATCCGACGATTGAGGTGGCCCAAAAAGCCGCCACTAACCGCCTTCCGGCTGGCCGCATTTTTGCCCTAAGCGGGCCTTGAAAAATTGTTGAAATACAACCACTTAAGCTAGTGAAAATGGGGCCTGTACGCCCCCTGTTTTTCGTGTCACATCAGACGCGATTTCACGCATTTTTTCGACACTGATTCGAAGGCCCCAATGGCTGAGCCCGCTCGCGACGATTCAACCGAACAATCCTCTGGCTATGATGCCGAATCCATCAAGGTCCTGAAGGGCCTCGATGCCGTGCGCAAGCGGCCGGGCATGTATATCGGCGATACCGACGACGGCTCCGGCCTGCACCACATGGTCTACGAAGTCGTCGACAACGCGATCGACGAGGCGCTGGCAGGCCATGCGACCAACGTCATGGTGACGCTCAATCCGGACGGTTCCTGTACCGTGCGCGACGACGGACGCGGCATCCCGGTCGGCATCCACAAAGGCGAAGGCGTGTCGGCTGCCGAAGTGATCATGACGCAGCTCCATGCCGGCGGAAAGTTCGACCAGAATTCCTACAAGGTCTCCGGCGGTCTGCATGGCGTCGGCGTGTCGGTTGTGAATGCGCTATCGACCTGGCTGAGATTGCGCATCTGGCGCGATGGCAAGGAACACGTGATGGAATTCCGTCACGGCACCGCTCAGGCGCCGCTGGCAGTTGTCGGCGATGCTGAGGGACAGAAGGGCACCGAGGTGACATTCCTGCCCTCACCCGAAACCTTCACCATGACGGAGTTCGATTTCTCGACGCTCGAGCATCGCCTGCGCGAACTCGCCTTCCTGAATTCCGGCGTGTCGGTCATTCTCACCGATGCGCGCCATGCGGTCGAGAAGCGTGAAGAGATGCGCTATGACGGCGGCATCGAGGCCTTCGTGAAGTATCTCGATCGCAACAAGAGCCCGCTGATCCCGCAGCCGATCAACATCAGCACGGAGCGCGATGGCATCACCGTCGAATGCGCGCTGTGGTGGAATGACGGCTACCACGAGAGCGTGCTCTGCTTCACCAACAACATTCCGCAGCGCGATGGCGGCACGCATCTCGCCGGCTTCCGTGGTGCGCTCACGCGACAGATCACGAGCTACGCCGAAAACAACGGCACCACCAAAAAGGAAAAGGTGGCGCTGAGCGGCGACGATTGCCGCGAAGGTCTCACCGCCGTGCTGTCGGTGAAAGTGCCCGATCCTAAATTCTCGTCACAGACGAAGGACAAGCTGGTTTCGTCCGAAGTGCGTCCGGTGGTCGAGAACGCCATCAATCAGGCACTGCAGGGCTGGTTCGAGGAGCATCCGTCCGAAGCCAAGGTGATCGTCAGCAAGGTGGTGGAAGCGGCCGCTGCGCGCGAAGCCGCACGCAAGGCCCGCGAGTTGACTCGCCGCAAGGGCGCGCTCGACATCTCGTCGCTGCCCGGCAAACTCGCCGATTGTCAGGAACGCGACCCGGCCAAGTCCGAACTGTTCATCGTCGAGGGTGACAGCGCCGGCGGCTCCGCAAAACAGGGCCGCAACCGCGAATTCCAGGCCGTGCTGCCGCTGCGCGGCAAGATCCTGAATGTCGAGCGCGCGCGTTTCGACAAGATGCTGTCGTCGAACGAAATCGGCACGCTGATCACCGCGCTCGGTGCCGGCATCCGCGACGAATTCGATATCAACAAGCTGCGCTATCACAAGATCATCATCATGACGGACGCGGACGTGGACGGCTTCCACATCCGCACACTGCTGCTGACCTTCTTCTTCCGCCAGATGCCCGACATCATCGATGGCGGCTATCTCTACATCGCGCAGCCGCCGCTCTACAAAGTCTCGCGTGGCAAGTCCGAACAATATCTGAAGGACGAGCGCGCGCTGGAAGATTACCTGATCGAGAACGGCCTTGAAGACAGCGTGCTGAAGCTTGCCAATGGCGAGGAGCGCGCAGGTGCCGATCTGCGCCGACTGCTGGAGAATGCCCGCTCGGTCCGCAATCTCCTGAACGGCCTGCATTCGCGCTACAATCGCAAGGTCATCGAACAGGCCGCCATTGCCGGCGTGCTCACACCGCGCGTGACCGGCAACCTGGAAAGCGCGGCCAGCGCGGCCGAATATATAGCCCGTCGCCTCGACATTCTGTCGGATGAAACCGAGCGCGGCTGGCAGGGCCGTTTCGATACCGAGGGCTTCCACTTCGAACGCACCGTGCGCGGTGTGAAGGATGTGGCGATGATCGATCAGGCTTTGCTCGGCTCCGCCGATGCGCGCCGGCTCGACGAATATGCGCCGCTGCTGCAGGACGTGTATGCCAAGCCCAGCACGCTGCGCCGCAAGGGCGACGAAACGGCCATTTTTGGGCCCATCGGTCTGTTCGAGGCGGTGACCAATGTCGGCCGCAAAGGCATCTCAATGCAGCGCTACAAGGGCCTCGGCGAGATGAATCCCGACCAGCTCTGGGAAACGACACTCGATACCGACGTGCGTTCGCTGCTGCAGGTGAAGGTGCGTGAGACAGACGAAGCCGACGACATCTTCGGCCGCCTGATGGGCGATCTCGTCGAACCTCGCCGCGACTTCATCCAGGAAAACGCGCTGTCGGCGAGTGTGGATGCATAGCCATCACGCGCCTGCGTCGCGTGATACTCGCGCAATGTCGTCTCAACTCCGCAAGCCCGGCGCTTCCTGCCCGGT
>JAEXXW010000711.1 GCA_023405565.1 Pseudomonadota bacterium | reverse complement strand
GCCGGGCATCGAGCCGATATATGTGCGCCGGTGACCGCGAATCTCGGCTTCGTCGCGCACGCCGCCGAGCGAGACGCGCACGAATTCGCGTCCGGTCGCCTTCGCGATCGACTTGCCAAGCGAGGTCTTGCCGACGCCGGGAGGGCCGACGAGGCACAGGATCGGACCGGTCAGCTTGTTGGCCCGCTGCTGCACGGCGAGATACTCGACGATGCGATCCTTGACCTTCTCCAGGCCATAGTGATCGGCATCGAGGATTTCCTGCGCAGCCTTGAGGTCCTTCTTGACCTTGGTCTTCTTCTGCCACGGGATCGACAGCATCCAGTCGAGATAGTTGCGCACGACCGTTGCTTCGGCGGACATCGGAGACATCTGCCGCAGCTTCTTCAATTCATGCTGTGCTTTCTCGCGGGCTTCCTTCGAGAGCTTGGTCTTCTTGATCTTGTCTTCGAGTTCGGCGAGTTCGTCCTTGCCGTCCTCGTCGCCCAGCTCCTTCTGGATCGCCTTCATCTGCTCGTTGAGATAGTACTCGCGCTGCGTCTTCTCCATCTGACGCTTCACGCGGGTCCTGATCCGCTTCTCGACCTGCAGAACGGAGATTTCACTCTCCATCAGGCCAAGAACCTTTTCGAGCCGCTCAGGCACGCTCATGATTTCGAGGATCGCCTGCTTGTCGGCGATCTTCACCTGCAGATGCGATGCAATCGTATCGGCGAGCTTGGCGTGGTCCTCGATCTGCTGAACGACGCCGACGACCTCCGGTGAAACCTTCTTGTTCAGCTTCACATAGTTCTCAAACTCGGTGACGACGGAACGCGCCATCGCTTCGGCTTCGACACGCTCGCCGAGATTGTCGTCAAGCACGACGGCATCCGCTTCAAAATATTCGCTGCGGTCGGTGTATTTGAGAACCTTCGCACGCTGCGCGCCTTCGACCAGCACCTTCACGGTACCGTCCGGCAGCTTCAGCAGTTGCAGCACGCTCGCCAGCGTTCCGATCTCGTAGATCGAGTCTGTTGCTGGTTCATCATCGGACGCATTTCTTTGCGTGGCCAGAAGGATGAACGTATCGGAGCGCATCACCTCTTCCAGCGCCTTGATCGACTTTTCACGGCCGACAAAGAGCGGAACGATCATGTGTGGAAATACGACGATGTCGCGCAGAGGCAGCACGGGATAGGCCCGTGTCTCTCCAGCGATCAGGGGTGGGCGCGGCTTGTTGTTGGTGGTCGTCATGGCCCGGCATTCCTTGTTCTTGTGCCCCTCCAAACGGCCCGCCATAGCGCAACCATTCAGAGTGCCGAGATGCCGGGAGGGGAGCATGGCCGTCAAGGCACATTGGCCATACACGAGGGTGGGTACGAACCCCGCCCGGAATGAAAGTCTAACTCTTCGCACGCTATCCGTTCGCCTTCATTAGGTGGCGCTGCAGTGCGGGAGTGTCAAGTGAAGCGCGCTTCCGGCTCTGTCCACCGGACGTAGCAAGAAAAACGCCAGTTTGCCGCCAGTTCGGCGGCAAACTTAAGCGATTCTGGATCGGATGTCGCAAGATGCAGGGCGGTACGATCAGGCCGAAGCCGGGGTATCCACCGATCGATCGGAGCGATCGGCGTAAATGTAGAGCGGACGAGCCGTGCCCTCCACCACCTCGCGCGAGATCACGACCTCTTCCACACCTTCCAGGCTTGGCAAATCGAACATGGTATCGAGCAGAATACCTTCCATGATCGATCGCAGGCCGCGAGCACCGGTTTTGCGCTCGATCGCCTTGCGGGCGATGGCGCCAAGAGCCTCTTCGGCGAAGGTCAGGTCGATACTCTCCATCTCGAATAGACGCTGGTATTGTTTCACCAGCGCGTTCTTCGGCTCGACCAGAATCTTCTTCAACGATGCTTCGTCCAAGTCTTCCAGCGTTGCCACAACCGGCAGACGGCCGACAAATTCCGGGATGAGACCGTATTTGAGCAGATCCTCCGGTTCGACCTCGCGGAAAATCTCGCCGGCCTTGCGGTCTTCCGGTGCACGCACCGTGGCGCCGAAGCCGATCGAGGTCGAACGGCCGCGTGACGAGATGATCTTGTCGAGACCTGCGAAAGCACCGCCGCACACGAACAAAATGTTCGTGGTGTCGACCTGCAGGAATTCCTGTTGCGGATGCTTGCGGCCGCCCTGCGGCGGCACCGACGCAACGGTGCCTTCCATGATCTTCAGCAAAGCCTGCTGCACGCCCTCGCCCGACACATCGCGTGTGATCGAGGGGTTGTCGGACTTGCGCGAGATCTTGTCGATTTCATCGATATAGACGATGCCGCGTTGCGCCCGCTCGACATTGTAGTCGGCTGCCTGCAACAGCTTGAGGATGATGTTTTCGACGTCCTCGCCGACATAGCCGGCTTCGGTCAGCGTCGTTGCATCGGCCATCGTGAACGGCACGTCGAGGATACGCGCCAGCGTCTGCGCCAGCAGCGTCTTGCCCGAGCCGGTCGGACCTATCAGCAGGATGTTCGACTTGGCCAGCTCGACATCGTTGTGCTTGGTCTGATGATTGAGCCGCTTGTAGTGATTGTGAACCGCGACCGAAAGAACCTTCTTCGCGTGATCCTGACCGATGACATAGTCATCGAGAACCTTGCGGATTTCCTTCGGCGTCGGGATGCCATCGCGTGACTTGACCAGCGAGGATTTGTTTTCCTCGCGGATGATGTCCATGCAGAGTTCAACGCACTCGTCGCAGATGAAGACGGTCGGTCCTGCGATCAACTTACGGACTTCGTGCTGGCTCTTCCCGCAGAACGAACAGTAAAGCGTGTTCTTGGAATCGCTGCCGCCGACCTTGCTCATTCCAATCTCCGTATCATCCGCGTGAACGACCGACCCGGCGCTCACATTTCCTAACACCTGTCAGGCGGCCAAAGCGTGGCACCCTGGGCACAGCCCGCCCCAAACTTCCTCCCGGCCTGAACTCTGTGACAGTCTAGCGAAGCATGCTAGGGACACGACAATCAAGAATTCATTAACGATAATGAGCCCTTGAACCGATTTGAAGACCAAATGATGGGCCTGTTCGATCCGATTCGGAAAGCCATGATCCGCCTTCCGAATCCATTGTCATGTTGAAACTGCCCCAAAAGCGGGCCGGAGCCCGCAAGCCTAGGACTGCTGTCTCAAATATTCGCTTAATCGGGTCATTCAACCCTGAATAATCCGACCCGCAGGAATTTGAGAGAGATCAACTCTTCGCCGGGGCAGCCAGCGGATCCTCACTGCGCTTGTCGATCACTTTGTCGACAAGACCAAATTCCTTGGAAGCATCGGCGGTGAGGAAGTAATCGCGCTCCAGCGCATCCTCGATCTTCTTCAGCGGCTGGCCGGTATGCTTCATGTAGATCTCGTTCAGCCGCTTCTTGAGATTCAGGATCTCTTGAGCATGCAGCATGATATCGGTCGCCTGCCCCTGGAAGCCGCCGGACGGCTGATGGACCATGATGCGCGCATTCGGCAGAGCGAAGCGCAGGTCTTTCTCGCCGGCCGCCAGCAGCAGCGAACCCATTGATGCCGCCTGCCCGATGCACAGCGTCGAGACCGCCGGGCGAATGAACTGCATCGTGTCGTAGATCGCCATGCCCGATGTCACCACGCCGCCTGGCGAGTTGATATACATCGAGATTTCCTTCTTCGGATTCTCGGCTTCGAGAAACAGCAACTGGGCCACGATCACCGTCGCCATGCCGTCTTCGACCGGACCGGTCACGAATATGATGCGTTCCTTCAATAGCCGCGAATAAATGTCGTAGGAGCGCTCGCCACGGTTGGTCTGCTCGACCACCATGGGAACGAGATAATTCATGTAGGTATCGACTGGGTCTCTCATCTC
>JAEXXW010000710.1 GCA_023405565.1 Pseudomonadota bacterium | reverse complement strand
GACTTCGCACTGATGCTGGGCGAGTTCTATTGCGCCGAACTCAACGCACCCGAGCTTGTGAAGATCGAACGCGAAGGAGTTGTCTTCGCTCGTGTTTACGACATTCGCGGACGCGACATTCCGGGCTTGTTCACGCAGCCGCCGGTCACGCGCTGAATGACCGCGGCCTGACTGCAAGCATCCGGCTGACTTCCGCTTCCGGCCGCTTGCGTCCCAATTATCCCGGCAGGGTGAGGATCAGCGGTCCGTTGCGTGTGGCAACGACGGTGTGCTCGTACTGGACCGTGGGGGCTCTTGGCTGGCTGTAGAGAGTCCAGGCGTCGTCACCATCCTCGGCGAACTCAGCGCCGAGTGACAGGAAAGGCTCGACGGTAAACACCAGCCCGTCTGTCATGATCCGGCGCTCGGAGGCATCGGGCCAAGTCGCGATCTCGGTCGGCTCCTCGTGCAGCGACAAACCCACGCCATGGCTGGCGAGATTGCGCACCAGTGTGTAGCCATTCTTTCGCGCGAAGGCGCCCACGGCCTGACCAATGCCCGCCAGCGGCTTGCCGGTACCGACCTGACGCAATCCTGTCCACATCGCCCGGCGCCCGTCCTTGCAAAGCCGCTCGACCGCGCGCGTCACGGGCGGCACGGCAAACGACGCTCCAGTGTCAGCGAAGTAGCCATCCTTCTCCGCAGAGACGTCGATATTGACCAGATCACCCGGCCTGATCCTGCGGACACCCGGGATGCCGTGCGCGATCTCTTCATTGACGCTGATACAGGTCGCTCCGGGAAAGGCGTAGACCATCTCCGGCGCCGAACGAGCCCCGGCAGCTTCCATGAATTCACGCCCGACCTGATCGAGTTCAAGCGTGGTCATGCCGGGCTCGATGGCCTTGCCCATCACCTCCAGCGTGTTGGCAACGATGCGCCCGATCTGCTTCAACCCCGTCAAGTCGTCATCGTTCGACAATGTCATGTCGTTTCCTTTCGCAAAGCCGGAGGAGGCTCTCAGCGGGCGTTTCTGCCATCTTTAAGAAGCCAGGCGAGCGCGGACAGCCGCTTGAGCGATGGTGGGCGATCGCCTGATATGGTGGGTATACTCAAGCCGGCCCGATCGGGCCAACCTGAAACGTCCATTCCTCTCGATCAAGATGATGACCACTATCGGCGGTGCGATCTGCGCCAGAAGACAACGACAGCGGCGCGCGCAATAGTCGAGGCGCAGTTATGGGCGCAGCCTTTGTCGGCAATCAGGCATCGGATACGACCGGGAATGTCGGCCAGCACCGTGCGCATGTTGCTACAGCGTTTTCAAGCGACGTGGATACCGGCCATAGCCGGCTTCGTCCGGCGACGGTTCCCATCAGGACAACGCGTCAAAACAAAAGTTAGAGCTCCAGCTTTGCTTCCATCAAAGCCGGAAAAGCCGTACCTTAGAGAGTGATGCCCGCGTGGCCGAGCCATCGACGCGCGCGTGAAGCGATCCATTTCGCTCAACGACAATCCAGGCGCTCGAAGACAATCCACACGATGTGGATGACTGCTCCTGAATCAAATCTTATCGGCAAGAAAAACGGCTTTGATATCGCCACGCCGCAGTAACGTAAGACCGCCTTGCAAACGCATCGCATCGATATCGCGGCGTATCGCTCATACGCCGCCAGCACATGCGCCAGCCGATATAGGAATCACTCCGCAGCTTGCGCGAATGACTCCAGATAGGCCTCGCTCACTCTGATCTGATGCGACGTCGAGCAGTGCGGACACCAGACTGACAATTTCATGTTGCGCATCTCAAGCAACGTGACGGTGTCAGTCTCGATACTGGTCGTGACTTCTCGGCCGCTTCGCGAGCATCTGTATTTCAGCACGACGCAACCTCCACCCGAAACAATCCTAAGCGAGGTGCGGCGCGTTGCATCAGGCGTGAACGGTTATCCACCGCCTTATTCACAAATGTTTTGCTGTGGCGTTGCTCGTCTGTCGCATCGCAACAGACCGGTCGAGCCAGACGACGTGGCGACCAAGCGCAAATCACTTCAAACGATGTGGCAACGACGCAAGCAATGCCGGTCATGCCCTTCATTCCTGTAACGACGCAACAGCTTCCCAACACAGAACGCACCACCTCGCAGATCATCGACGAGGACACCGGGCTTAGCTTCCATTGCAATGCGACATCACCACGCCTCTTGCACAGGCGCGCCGAATGACACTCTGCAAACACGCATGGAACAACACGCCGGCGATCATCGCCTTCGAGACGAAATCCCCCGCAACTTCATGCGGTTGGTACGCTACTGAAAATTAAGATCTCGTCGGTGCGTTTATGCCGCCGGGCGCGGGCGATTCGCAACTGTTGCCATCACAGTGGGGATGGCCGCGAGCGACAACAAGGCGGAACCGATGAAGATCGCCTGTGGAGAACCCGCATCCATCATGTAGCCGAAGGCCGGCGGCGCGATGACGCCGCCAATGTTGAAGCCGGTCGTAACGAAACCGAACACGCGGCCGAAGGCACCGGGCGGCGTGACCTGCCGCACGATCATATCGCGGGAGGGCTGAAGCGCGCCGTTGAAGAAGCCGGACAAGCCCATGAAGAACAACAGCAAAGCGGCACCAAGGTCGAACAAGGCGACCGGCAGAAGCGCGAGCCCGCTGACGGCAAGACCAATTCCCGCCACGAGATCATGACGATGCGTGCGCGCGGTGATCCAGCCTCCGGCCAGAACCGCGAAAGCCGAGCACAGGAGATAAGCCGTCAACACGGTGGTGCCGAACGAGAGGGGCACGCCCCACAGCGCGGTCAGCGCGACGATGCTGTAATTCTGCACGCCGACCGACACGCCGGCGATCAGCACGAAAAACACCAGGTTGAGCATGACCGGCCAAGTCATCAGCACACGCCAGTCCCCGGCTCCCGGGGCCGTACCGCCGGTTGCCGCTTTGGCCCGCGCCGCCTCCCGTCCCGCCAGTGGCTCCCCGAACAGCATGAGGGCGAGAGCAACGGCAAGGCCCAGCAGCGCCGTCGCCAGAAACGCGCCGCGCCATCCCCATGAGCCGGCCAGCAGAATCATCATCGCCGGCGTCAGCGCGGTGCCGATAAACCCGGCAAAGATGTGGATCGAGAAGGCCTGACTGAGCCGTCGGGTCGAAATCCGGTTCGACAACAAGGCATAATCGGCTGGGTGATAGACAGTATTGGCCAACCCCAACAGGGCGAACATCACGCTGAAAAGAAGGAAACTGGACACCAGGGCCGCGGCTGCCAGGGCGACCGCCCCCATCAGCAGACCACCGATCAGCACCGTCCGCGCCGAGGTGCGATCGACGAGGAAGCCGGCCGGAATCTGCAGGGTTGCCGAAATGATGTTGAAGACAGCGATGACGAAGCCGAGTTCTGTATAGCTGACATTGAACTCCGCCCGCACGAAGGGAAACAGCGGCGGCAACGCAAGGATATAGACGTGACTCACAAAA
>JAEXXW010000537.1 GCA_023405565.1 Pseudomonadota bacterium | reverse complement strand
GCGCTGGAAGGGTCCGACGATTCGCGCCTAATGGCGACCCTGCGCCAGGGCGAGCCGGCGCCACCGCCGATTCTTGTTGCATCCGCGGGGCGGACCAATCTCAACCTCCCGGATACGCCGCGTGTCGCCCGTGGTGGGCCGGTCCCGGTGCCGGTCGGCCGGCCGTATAATCTCGGTGATCCTGTTTCGGCCTCCTTGACCGACGTGACAGCCTCCGGGCGCCAGACCTATCAGGCTGTTGCGGATATGCCCCGCTCGGCGGTTTCCGGTTCCGCGTCGCCGCGCTATGATGGCCGCGTCGGATCTTTCAGCGGTCGCGGTCTCTACTAAGTTTTTCTGCTGACAATCCGATCGTCGCTCGGGGGCGTCGTTTGCGCGAGTCCGCGCCGGGAATGTTGTCGGTACGATGAACCTCAAATCTCTTGCTCAAGGTGCCGTTGCCGGGATCGTTGCGCTGTCGCTTGTCGGTAGCGGTTTGGGCCTGTTGCAGGCTGCGCCGGCCAGCATGCCGGGCGGCAAGACCAAGGACGAAGGCGGGTTCCAGACTGCAGCGCCTTATGCCATCCTGATCGAGGCCGAGAGCGGCACCGTATTGTTCGAGAAGGGTGCGGACACACTCGTTGCCCCGGCCAGCCTCGCCAAGCTCATGACCGCCGAGACGGTCTTCAACGAAGTCCGCGAAGGCAACGTCAAGCTCGACGAGGAATATGTCATCAGCGAGCACGCGTGGCGCAAGGGCGGGGCGCCGTCCGGCGGTTCGACCATGTTTGCGCCGATCCATAGCCGTATCAAGGTGTCTGATCTGCTGCAGGGCGCGATCATCCAGTCCGGCAACGATGCCTGCATCGCGCTGGCCGAAGGCATTGCCGGCAATGAAGAGAACTTCGCCCGAATGATGAATGCACGCGCGCGCGAACTCGGGCTGACGCAATCGAATTTCACCAATCCGACAGGGCTTCCCGATCCGGCCCAGCGCGTCACATCGCGCGAACTGGCCAAGCTCGCGCGGCACATCATCGCGACCTATCCGGAATATTACAAATGGTATGGTGAGCGGGACTTCACCTGGAACAAGATCAAGCAGTCGAACCGCAATCCGCTGCTGGCGATGAATATCGGCGCCGACGGTATGAAGACCGGCTTCACCAACGAGGCCGGGTACGGTCTGGTCGGCTCGGCCGTGCAGAATGGCATGCGTCTGATCGTGGTCGTGAACGGTCTCAAGACCGCCACCGAACGTGCCGACGAAGCGCGCAAGCTTCTGAATTTCGGGTTCAACGGCTTCGAATCGCGCGTGTTGTTTGCCGAGGGCCAGAAGATCGGCGATGCGCGGGTGTTCGGCGGCGAACAGCGTTATGTGCCACTTGAAGCCGCAGGCAAAAAGCCGGTTCGCATTCTCGTGCCGAAGAACAGCACGGAGCGCATTCTGGCGCGCGTCGTCTATCAGGGGCCGTTGCGGGTGCCGGTGGAGCAGGGGGCCAAAGTCGGGACGCTCAAGGTCTGGCGCGGTGACAATGTCGCGCTTGAGGTTCCCCTGCAGGCAGCCGAAAGCGTCGCTCAGGGGCCAATTCACCTTCGCGCCATGGATTCGGTCACCGAAATCTTCGGTGGCTGGTTTCGCGCCGGCCTGAAAAAGCTATAACGCCGCTTGCACGACTGACGAGACAATTCATGCGCGGCAAGTTCATCACCTTTGAAGGTGGCGAGGGCACCGGCAAATCGACCCAGGCAAAGCTCTTGGTCGATCGGCTGGCGACGCTTGGCATTACCTCGGTGCTGACGCGCGAGCCCGGTGGATCGACGGTGGCCGAGATCATCCGCCATGTGATCCTGTCGGGCGCGGCGAAGCCGCTCGGGGCCGAGGCCGAGGCGATGCTGTTCGCGGCCGCGCGCGACGATCATCTGACGCAAACGATCCGGCCGGCGCTTGAACGCGGCGAGTGGGTCATCTGCGATCGCTTCTCGGATTCGACGCGGGTCTATCAGGGTGTGCTGGGACAGGTCGATCCACGCTTGATCACGCGACTGGAGAAGATCACCGTCGGCGACACGAAGCCCGATCTGACACTGGTACTCGATGTTCCGGCCACGATCGGCCTCGCCCGCGCCAAGGCGCGGCGGGGTACCGCGCAGAGCGACCGTTTCGAAAGCGAGGATTTCGCCTTTCACGAGCGCTTGCGCGAGGCTTATCGCCAGCTCGCGATCAGCGAGTCGGATCGCTGCACACTGATCGATGCCGGGCAAACACCGGACAAAGTGGCGAATGACATCTGGGCCGTGGTGTCGCGCAAGCTCGATCCGGCGATGCCGCCGCTTGAGATCGAGGATCTCGGCCGGTGAAGAATGCGGCCGATGAAGCGGAGGACGATGGCGTCAGGCATCCGCGCGAAACCAATATTCTGTTCGGTCATGGTGACGCGGAGCAGACGCTGCTCGATGCCTACCGCTCGGGCCGTATCCCGCATGCCTGGCTGATCGGCGGACCGCAAGGGATCGGCAAGGCGACGCTGGCCTTTCGTATGGCGCGCTTCGTGCTCGCGCATCCCGATCCAGCCGCCGTGGTCGTTCAGGACGCGACGTCGCTGACCGTATCGCCGGACAATCCGGCGGCAGGTCTTATCACAGCGCAATCGCATCCCGATCTTCTGATCCTTGAGCGCACAATCGGCGATACCGGCAAACTGCGCAGCGTCATCCGCGTCGAGGATGCGCGCAAGGTTGCGACCTTTCTCGGCTCGACGGCCGGCTTTGGCGGATGGCGCGTGGTCATCGTCGATGCGGTTGACGATCTCAATGCGGAAAGTGCGAACGCCTTGCTGAAGGGACTTGAGGAGCCGCCGTCACGAACATTGTTTCTCCTCGTCAGTCACGCCCCGGGCTCCGTTCTGGCGACGATCCGCTCACGCTGTCACAGGCTCATGCTGCGTCCGCTGGCCACGAGCGATCTGCGGCAGGCGCTGGCTCAGGCGACTGGAGAGACCGCTGAGCCAGAGGTGATCGAGGCCGCGGAGGGGAGTGTCGGGCGGGCGCTGTCGCTGCTCGATGGGCCGGCCTTCAAGTTGCGGCGTCAGACCGCGGCCCTTTTGGAGCGGCTGCCGGTGACCGACCCGCGCGAGCTGCACGCCCTGGCTGACGCACTCGCGTTGAGCGATCCGCGCGTCTTCGAGGTCGCGCTCGACGCCATCAATGATTGGATGACGGCGCGTTTGAACATCGTTCAGCATGACAAGGCAAAGGCAGCCCAACTCGCCGATGTCTGGCAGGACATCAACAGCGCGGCACGCACCACCGATATCTACAATCTCGACCGCAAGCCATTGATTTTCCGGGCCTTCGCCCGCCTTGCGGAAGCCGCCCGCGGCTGATAGCCCTGTCACTGACCTGTGGTGGCCGGCTTTGTCCTGGTCGCGCCGGTCTTTCGATCCGGGCAAGCGGACTTAAATCTTGCCGATATCCCAAGATAGATGATCCCAGATGCCGGCGAAGCCCAGCTATTACCTGACGACCGCGATTTCCTACCCGAACGGGGTACCGCATATCGGCCACGCCTATGAGGCGATTGCGACCGATGCGATCGCCCGCTTCATGCGGCTCGACGGCTACGACGTCTATTTCCTGACCGGCACTGATGAGCATGGCCAGAAGATCCAGCAGACCGCGGCGAAGGAGGAGATGACGCCGCAGGCCCTCGTCGATCGCAACGCCCAGCGTTTCCGCGACATGGTCGCGCGGATGAACTGCTCGAATGACGATTTCATTCGCACGACGGAAGAGCGTCATCACGCATCGTCGATGGCCATCTGGGAGCGGATGGAGAAGGCGGGCGATATCTATCTGTCGAAATATGCCGGCTGGTACTCGGTGCGTGACGAAGCCTATTACGCCGAGGACGAGACGCATGTAAATGAACACAAGGTTCGTCTCGCGACCAAGACCGGCACGCCGGTCGATTGGGTCGAGGAGGAGAGTTATTTCTTCAAATTGTCTGCCTATCAGGACAAGCTGCTCGACCTCTACGCGAAGCATCCGGATTTCGTGCTGCCGAAAGAGCGCATGAACGAAGTGGCGAGCTTCGTGCGCGGCGGTCTGCAGGATCTGTCGATCTCGCGCACGACCTTCGACTGGGGCATTCGCGTGCCGGGCAACGACAAGCACATCATGTATGTGTGGGTCGATGCGCTGACCAATTACATCACGGCTGTGGGCTTTCCAAACGCCGATAGCGAGATGTTCAAGCGTTACTGGCCGGCTCATCTGCACGTGATTGGCAAGGACATCGTGCGCTTCCACGCGGTCTATTGGCCGGCCTTCCTGATGTCGGCCGGCCTTGCCGTGCCGCATCGCATTTTCAGCCACGGCTTCCTGTTCAATCGCGGTGAGAAGATGTCGAAGTCGGTCGGCAATGTCGTCGATCCTTTCAGCATGGCCGATGAATACGGAGTGGATCAGATCCGCTATTTTTTCCTGCGCGAAATCCCGTTCGGGCAGGATGGCAATTACAGCCATGAGGCAATCGTCAATCGCATCAATGCGGAACTGGCGAATGATCTCGGCAACCTCGCGCAACGCTCGCTCAGCATGATCGCCAAGCAATTCGGCGGCGTGTTGCCGGCGCCGAATGCGTATTCGGACAACGACAAGACCATCCTGGCTGCGGCCGATGCAATGCTGGCCGGTGCGCGCGAGGCGATGAAGACGCAGCAACTGCATCAGGTGCTGACGCAGGTCTGGGCCGTGGTGGCGGATGCCAATCGCTATTTCGCGGGTGAGGCGCCCTGGGCCCTGGCCAAGACAGACCCGGCGAAACAGGCGACCGTGCTGTATGTCACGGCGGAAGTGATCCGGCAGGTCGCGATC